>JAZLBI010000134.1:0-12254 GCA_045613625.1 Acutalibacteraceae bacterium
GACAGTGCGCGCATTTACATGAACGACCGCGATCTGATCGACAACGAGCCCGAGCTTGACGGCGTCAGCATCTGTACCTACAACCGTCAGCATGCCGCACCCACGATCTATGCTCTGGAGCATGGCGTGAACGTGCTTCTCGAGAAGCCCATGTGCGTGACCCTTGAGGAGGGTATCGAGATGATGCGTGCCGAGAAGAAGAGCGGAAAGGTTCTCTCCATCGGCTTCCAGCCCCGTTTTGACGAGAATATGAAGATGATCAAGAAGATCGTCGAGTCGGGCGAGCTCGGTCAGGTGTACTACATCCAGACGGGCGGCGGCAGACGTCGCGGCATTCCCGCGCACGACGACAAAACCTCCTTCATCGAGGAGGAGACCGCGGGCATCGGCGCACTTGCGGACATCGGCTGTTATTCGCTCGATATGGTTCTCAATTCAATCGGCTATCCCAAGCCCCTTACAGTTTCGGGCTATAAGTCAGATTTCTTCGGAAAGAGCCCCGCTTATGAGCATCACGACGTTTTCGGCGTTGACGATTTCGCAGCAGGCTTCATCCGTCTTGAAGGCGGCATCATCCTCGACTTCAGAATTGCATGGGCAATGAACCTCGACACTCCGGGTGACACAATCATTATGGGTACAAAGGGTTCGGTCAGAATTCCTTCAACAGAATGCTGGAACGGCAGCATCGGCGGCCCTCTTGTTATCTATCATGAAATCGCAGGCGAGCAGATCGAAACATATATCCCCATGAAAGAAAACCACGCAGACTGCTTCGATATCAAGATCCGCTCATTTGTTGACGCTGTTAAGGAAGACGGCGAAGCTCCCGTACCCTGCAGCCAGATTCTTTATAATCAGGCTATCATCGACGGTATTTCACGTTCATCTGAACTTGGCAGAGAAATTGAGATCGAAATCCCCGAAATCTGATTTACATTATTTAACACAACCGACAGCCGGCAGTTCAATCTGCCGGCTATTGATTTTTATACCTGCGCGTGATATAATTATAAATGTATTATATAACTATAAAGGGGGTCGCAATATGTGTGACTGTAACTTTTTATGCAAGATTGTTTGTGCACTTGTTCTTTCCGTTGCGTTTCTTGTTAATACAATAAGCGGCTTTTTCGGCGGCGGAGACCTTATTCCCACCGAGCATTGCTATCTTGGACACGATTGTTATGAAACAACCCTTGAAGAAACAACTTCAGATGAAACCACTCAAGAGTTTACAACCGCACCCTCGGTCGAAGAATCAACAACCGTACCCGAAGAAACAACAACAGCTACCACAACAACTGAAACTCAGCCCATAACAACAACCACAACAACAAGGCATACCACAACTCAGCCGCCTGAAACCGATGCGGGCCCTCATATTATGGCTGCAGCGCAGACCTCGCTGAGCGTTTTTGCAGGCAGCGGCGATGATATTTACCGCGGGATTGCTGCAACAAGCGACGGCGGATATGTTGTTTGCGGAACAACCGATTCAACAGACGGCGATTTTGCAAAGGCATACACAAACACCAAATGGAAAAAGCCCTACGGTTTTGTTGCCCGTTATGCAAAAAACGGAACTCTCAAATGGATCAAGGCTTTCGCAAGCACCTCAGACAGCGTAACGCTTGAAGATGTTGCCGTGCTCAATGACGGAACAATCATTGCGGTCGGCCACTCAAAAGCAAGCGAATTTGCTGCAAACCAAGACTCAAAAGGCACCTATGATGCTGTTATTTTCAGCCTCACTTCAACAGGATATATCAAATCCACCAAAAGCTTCGGCGGCAAGAATTCCGATATGTTCACCTGTGTAACGGCAACCGAAAACGGCTTTGTTGTTGGCGGCACTTCATATTCAACAACAGGCGATTTTTCAGACCTTCCCGGCACAAGCGCAATCATTATGAATTTCGATTCAGGCATCAATGTTGTCTGGAAAAAATATCTTCACGGCAACGCCGCTTCAACAATCGGCGGGCTTGCCTGCGATAATGACGGCAATCTTTTTGCAACCTGTCTCACATCCTCAACAACAGGCGATTTCTCAGTTTTTGAAGAGCTTTCGGGCGGATATACTGACACGGTTGTTCTCAAATATGATAAAACAGGCGAATATAAATGGGGATTCCCGATTTCTTCAACCGGAAGAGATGAATTTGCCGCAATCGCTCCCGACGGCAAGGGCGGCTGCGTTGTTGCGGGCAACTTTGAACTTGTGCCCTCCCCCATTCCCGACGGCACTCTCAAAGGAATTCACCACTGCGGCGGAATTGATGCACTTGTTTTCCGCATCAATGCAAACGGCACTCAGCGTTGGGTTAAAACTCTTTCGGGCTTCGACAATGATTTCATCAGAGATATCATAAAAACAGATGGCGGCTTTGCAATTGCGGGATACTCCAAATCGTCAAACCGTGAATTTGCAGTTTGCGGCAACGAAGGCGGCAACGACGGTTTCGTGAGCTTCATCAACACAAACGGCATTACAGTTAACACGATTTCTCAGGCAGGCTCAAAAGACGATGCCGCAGAATGCCTTACCATCACAACAGAAGGCGAAATTGTTGTTCTGGGCAAAGCACAGTCAACAAACATTGATTTTGAAAACATCAACACATATCCCAACACGGTTTATGCGGGATATATCAGCAAATACATCATTACAGTTGAATAAACAGTGAAACAGTTTCACTGAGCAAAAAAATCGGCTTGCAGAGGATATATCTCCTTTGCAAGCCTTTTTCAGTTCAAATATAAAATTATAAGCTTATATTTTTTGCTTCTTCTCAGCCGAGATCGGGCTCATCATCAAGTATGCATACGGGATTTTCAAAACCTTCAAGTTCAAGCACGACAATCTCGTTTTTGCCTTCTTTGAGGAAGGGCGCGGGAATATATGCCGAACGCTGAGGACCAACCTCCCAATGCCTTGAAAGAACCTTATTATTGAGAATTATGATGCCCTTTCTGAAACCGGGAAGCTTGATAAATGTGTCGCATTTTTCACCAATTTCAAATTCAGCCTTGAGCATAACGGGAGTGCCGTCAAAAGCATCAACACCTTCTTTGAAATCAACGCCCGAAACATCGTCAAACGGAAGAGGATAATTCTTCCAATGATAAACGAAGTTGTTGCCGAATCCGATGCCCTGAGTTATGCCCTTTGCATCCTTGAGCTTTGCGCCGTAATTTACTCGGCCCATGTTTTCAACAAGAACAGAAAGTTCTGCGCCCTCTGCGGGGATTTCAACAGAGTTTTTCGGCTCGTTATCGTTTCTGTACTGAATACCCACAAATTCACCGTCGAGATAAATATAGCCTCTGTCGTGAACATCCTGAAGACGAACCTTCTGGCTGTCTCTGGGACCTCTTACGTTTGCCTTATAGAGCACGAAGCCGTAGCCCTGATTCAATTTTTCCATAGTAAGAGGCATCACGGAATCAACGGGAGTTGAAAGCGCATCAAGATTATCAAAAAGCTTTGCGGAGTGAGTGAATTTCACCTCTCCGTATTTTTTTGTCTTGATGGGAGCGGGAAGTTCAACATCGGGAATGGGAGCATATTTTGAAATAACATCTCTGAACTTGAAATATTTCTCGGTCAGTTCACCGTTTTCGTTAACGGGAGCATCGTCGTCATAGCTTGAAATTGTGGGCTCATATGCATCATAATCGTTTGCGCCGTTCATATAGCCGAAGTTTGTTCCGCCGTGGAACATATATGCAGAAACGCTTCCGCCGAGCGCAAGAATTTCATCAAGGGCATTCGCTGCATCCTGCGGGTCACGGCTGTGATGCTCTTCTGTCCAATGGTCAAACCAACCATTCCAGAACTCTGTGCACATAAGCGGGCCGTCAGGCTGATATTCACGAAGTCGTGCAAACTGCTCTGCGGCTCTTGAACCGAAGTTTGCTGTTTTATGGATTTCGGGAACGGTTCCGCCCGTGAGCATCTGATATTCCGCACCGTCTGAGGTGAAGAAGGGCACTTCGATACCTCTTCTCTTCATTCCGTCTGCAAGGTAACGGATATATTCGCTGTCATCGCCGTAGCTGCCGTATTCATTTTCAACCTGAACAAGAATAACATTGCCGCCTTTGGTTATCTGATGCTTTGCGATGCGGGGAATAAAATCATCAAAGAAGCGGTCAACCGCCGCAAGATAATCCTTATCCATACAGCGCAGAGCCATTGAATCGTTTTTGAGAAGCCACCAGGGCAGACCACCGAAATCCCATTCCGAACAGATATATGGGCCTGGTCTTACAATAGCATAAAGTCCGAGCTCAGCAGCAATTTCAAGGAAGCGCTCGATATCAAGCATTCCGCTATAATCGAATTCGCCTTCTTTGGGCTCGTGAAGATTCCACGCAACATAGGTTTCAACTGTGTTAAAGCCGCAAGCCTTGAGCTTGATGAGTCTGTCATACCAATATTCGTCAGGCACTCTGAAATAATGAATTGCGCCTGCAAGCACTCTGAAGGGCTCGCCGTTCAGTTTGAATCCGTCTTTTTCAATAGCAAATGTGTTCATATGATTATCCTCCTGATTAATCGGGTAATTCTTCTCTTTCATAGGGGAATTCGCTGTAAACTTCAAACTTCTTTGCTCTCATCCAGAGAGAGGGGTTGAGCTTGACGGTGAATCCGCAGCCGTTGGGGGTAAGCCATTCGTGCATGGGATATTCGGGAATTCCGTAAGCTGCAAGAAGGGTCATGATAACTCCGCCGTGTGTGATAATTGCGGCAGAGGTTGTTCCTGTTTTCATAAGACCCTCGGCAACCTTTTCAAAAGTATCGCAAACTCTTTTGGTAAACTCCTCGTTGCTTTCGCCGTAAGGGGGCTTAACGCCTTTTTCGCCCGCAAGCCAACGGGGAAATTCTTCATATTTTTCAAGCTGCTCGGCGGTTTTGTTTTCAAATTCGCCGAAATTATATTCGATAAAGCCTTCAATAACAAGAGGCTTGTTGTCGGGATAAAGAATTGCCGCTGTTTCGGTGCATCTTTTCAGCGGACTTGTAAACAGCGCGTCAACGGGCGGATAGATAAGCTCCTCACGCATCTGTGCAAGCTGAGCCTTGCCCTCATCGCTGAGTTCAACATTTGTGTGACCTATGTAGCGCCCTTCAAGATTTTCGTCTGTGAGGGCATTCCTGATAAAATGAATAGTATAGGATTTCATTTTTCCTCCAAAAAACGGACATAAATTTTGTTAATTTCAACAATATACAAGCCGTATAAATCAGTGTATAATCATTCTACCATATGTAGAACAAGGAGAAACGGTATGGAAAGATGCTTCCCTGTTATAATAACCGAGCTGAGAAAAGAAAAAGGGCTCAGCCAAAAAGAAGCTGCCGCAAAACTCGGAATCTCTCAGGCATTGCTTTCTCACTATGAGAAAGGAATAAGAGAATGCGGGCAAAGTTTCCTTATTAAAATTGCGGATTTTTATGATGTTTCCTGCGACTATATTCTCGGACGCACCAATGAGCGAAACGACTTTCAGTCCATTGCCGCAAACATTTTAATGTTCAACGACGATTTTGAGCCCACAAGCAAAACATATATCAAAGCAGCAATGATTCTTCGCGATGCGATAAATGAGAGCGAGAAACTCGCGGGGCTTAGGCTTGATATGATACTTGCAACAGCCATTTACAGACTTCTGCTTATTCAGGCTTATGCAGGTCATATTCCGAAAAGCTGGGCAGGAAGAGCATATGCGGACGGCAAGATTATATGCAACCCCTCATATCTTAACATTATCGACGCCGCAACATACGATGCATTCAAGGTGAATGTTTCAAAGCACCCTATGCCCGATGAGCCGGTTCCCGATGCGATTAAGACCCTTGTTGAAAATGTTGAAAATTTCATTTTCTCATCCCTTACGGAATCAATACCGCCCATTCCCATCGAATTTATAAAATAACAACACAGTGGCATGTGCAGTTGCCTGCACAAGCCTTTTTAATTCAGACACTGTATTATTTCATTGTTAACTTTTACATAAGCTCCTCATAGAGCTTGATATATTCTTTAGCCGATTTGCCCCAGCTGTTATCGCATTTGAGCGCTCTTGCAACAAGCTTCTGCCAAGCATCCTTATCCGCATATGCAGAAAGCGAACGTCTGATTGCATCGAGCATATCATATGCATCGTAGCTCTTGAATGTGAAACCGTTACCCTTGCCATCGCCGCTGTCGGTGATAGTATCCTTAAGTCCGCCTGTTTCTCTGACGATGGGGATTGTGCCGTATCTGAGAGCGACCATCTGCGAAAGTCCGCAAGGCTCGCTCTTTGAGGGCATAAGGAACAAATCACTGCCCGCATAGATTTTTCTTGCAAGGTCGGGAATGAAGCCGATGCGAAGTCCGACTTTTTCAGGGAACGCCGCTGCAAGCTCTTTGAAGAACGATTCATATTCCCAATCGCCCGAGCCGAGAACAACAAGCTGAAGGTCTGTTGTTTCAAGAAGCTCCCACATAATGCGCTTGATGAGGTCAAGACCCTTGTGAGCAACAAGCCTTGTTACAATACCCATAACGGGAGTATCCGCATTGACGGGAAGGCCGAAAAGCTCCTGAAGAGCCGCCTTGTTCTTCGCCTTATCCTCAGGCTCCTTGGCGGTATAGTTAAAGAAAATATCCTTATCCTTTTCGGGGTCATAGTTGATTGTATCGATTCCGTTGAGAATACCGCTGAGCTTATAGCTTCTCTCTTTGAGAATTGAATCAAGACCGTGGCTGAACCAAGGGTCAAGAATTTCGCTCGCATATGTATTGCTTACGGTTGTCACCTTGTTGGCGCATTCGATACCACCCTTCATAAGGTTTACACAACCGCCGAATTCAAGAAGCGATGCGTGCTCTTCGCCGAGACCGAAAACATCGCCGAGAATTTCTCTGCCGTAAATACCCTGATACTGAATATTGTGAATGGTGAAAACGGTTTTGATGCCCGTATATCCCTCTCTGTTTGCAAAAAGAGTTGAATAATAAACGGGAACAAGAGCCGTCTGCCAGTCATTGCAATGAATGATATCGGGCTTGAAATCTATATAGGGAAGAATTTCAAGAATCGCACGTGAGAAAAAAGCAAATCTTTCGCCGTCATCATAATGACCGTAGAAGGTTTTTCTCTTGAAATAATATTCGTTATCGATGAGATAATAGATTACGCCGCCCGCCTTTGCTTCGTAGATTCCGCAATACTGCCTTCTCCACGAAACGGGAACCATTATGCTCGTTATGAATTTCATATTTGCGCGCATTTCATCGCTGATTGAGCCGTAAAGAGGCATAACCACTCTGCAGGCAACCTTGCGCCTTCTGAGCGCCTGAGGCAATGAGCCCGCAACATCGGCAAGTCCGCCGCTCGCCGCAAAGGGAAGAGCTTCGCTTGAAGCATAAAGTACCTTCATATTCTCATTTCCTTTCATCTGAAAATAACAGTTGTATAGTAGTGTCCTTCATATATTACAACGCCAACCCCGATTTTTGTTGTGTCGGGGCTCATAGCCGCGCTTCTGTTTGCCGCTATAACCTTCTGATAAACAGGATTACCGCCGAAAGTTGTTGCAAGCTCATAAGCATCGGATGCAACAGAAGCCTCTCCTCTTGCCTTAGCGGCACTGTTGAGCCTTGCCGTGCCTCTGAGACCGGTTGCGTGCTCAAGAGGAGCAAGACCTTCTGCCTCACGGTCAGCATTTATCTGGTCAACAATATTCTGAGCGAGGGTATCATCTCTGTTAAGCGGAGTTTCAATGTGAATGATTCCCGTTGTGCCCTCCTCAGTGGTGCTCCATCTGTCGGGTGCTTTGGTTGTTGTTTCATAATATGACACAACCTCGGTCACCGCATTGCCGCTTGCATCAGTCTGCTGATTGCCGCTTACATCCGTAACAACCTGTGCAGATGTTTTGGGCGCAGCCGTTGTCGGCTTTGTTATGCTGTCTTCACGCACGGTATAGGTCACAACCTCTGTTTTGGGTGTTCCGTCGTCATTGAACGCAGGTGTGCCGTCAGGGTCGGTCAGATGAACAAAGCTTGACTGCTCAACATAGCGCACTTCGGTTGTGGTCGGCTTTCGGGTTGTTGTTTTCTTGGTGGGATAACGGTGGTTTGACGAAACCTTGGGCTTTGAATATCTTGTTACCATTGTCAGATATTCAACATCGCCGAACTCGTTTGTTTCGCTCACAACGATGATTTCAGACTCGATAACCGTTTCGGGCTCTTTTGAAAAATCGGAATTGATAACTCCGGTTTCAACGAGCACAACAACAAGCACAAGCACAAGCGCAAGGCCCGCAACAACACTCGTAATAATATTTTTCTTGGACATCAGATTTCACACTTTCTCAGATTACAATTCCCTTTCCGATATAAACGGGATAATTGGATGCGCCGCAAAGCATCTTATTGGGCTTCACGACAACTGATTTATCAATAATAACGCACTCAAGAGTTGAATTTTCGCCAACGAAGGTGTTCTTCATAACAATTGAGTTTTTGATTTTTGCGCCCTTTTCAACGGTTACGCCTCTGAAAAGAATTGAGTTTTCAACCTCGCCGTAAATCTTGCAGCCATCCGCAACAAGAGAATTCTTGACATTGGCTCCGATGCCGTAAATTGAAGGCACGCGGTCATTGACTTTGGTATAAACAGGTCTTTCGGGAGCAAAGAGGGCTTTTCTGTTTTCAAGCTTGAGAAGTTCAAGGCTGATATCATAATAATCCTGAAGTGAGCCGAGAACTCTTACAAAACCTGTTTCTTCATAGCCGTATACTCTCAGATGATTGAGATTCTTTGCAATAAGAGTTTCAAAATCATCGATTTTTGCGCTGTGAGCCTCGTGAAGAAGTCTTTCAAGAAGAGTTCTTCCGATAATCATAATTTTAAGCGAATAGTTAACGCTGCTGCTGAAACAATCTATGAGTCTTGTTTCAACAACACGGCCATCCTCGCCGAAAACAAGCTCTGTTCCGTTTTCAATAGCAGGAGGATTGCCCTTTGAATATGCAATTGTCACATCAGCGCCCTTTGAGATATGAGCTCTGATGAGCTTTTCATAATCGGTGTTGCAAACAACGTTGCAATCGGTGAGAAGAACATAATCCTTTGCCGATTTGCTGATATAGCTGATTGAGCCGTAAAGAGCATCAGCCTTGCCGCTTGACATACCCATTGCGGGTGTTTCAAAAGGAGGAAGAAGGGTCATACCTTCTCTTTTTCTTGAAAGATCCCAGGGTTTGCCGTTGCCGATATGATCCATAAGCGAACGGTAGTTGCTCTTGGTGATAACACCAACCTGAGGAATGCCCGCATTAACCATATTTGAAAGCGGGAAATCGATAAGGCGGTAACGGGCTGCAAAAGGAATTGAACCCATGGTTCTTAAAGCTGTAAGCTCGGGAAGAGCTTCATCATAGGCATTTGAAAAGATAATGCCGAGAACATTTTTTGCTGACATTATTCCGCACCTCCTACATCGCTGTCTGTCATAGTGTCGGGTGCGATTTTAACACCCTTGCCGATTTTAACATCGTGACCGATAACCGCAACGCCCCAGTCGTTGATGTTTTCCATATTTTCGGGCTTTTCGCCAACAACCGCGCCCTCTTCGATAACCGCGTTTTCGGCAACGATTGAATACTGAACAACCGCACCTTTCTTGATAACGGTTCCGGGCATAACGATTGAATATTTAACCTCTGCGCCCTCTTCAACGGTTACATTTGCAAAGAGAATTGAGAAATCGATTTCGCCTTCGATTTCGCATCCCTCTGTTACCATTGAATTTTCAACTTTTGCGTTTGCGCCCACATAGTGGGGAGGAGCAACGGGTGAACGCGAATAAATCTTCCAGCTGTCATCATCAAGGTCAAGGTCAACCTTGGGATTGAGAAGGTCAAGGTTAGCATCCCAGAGGCTGCTGATTGTTCCTACATCCTTCCAATAGCCATCGAACTGATAAGCAAACATTCTCTCGCCTGCGTTATGCATTGCGGGAATAACATCGTGGCCAAAGTCGTTGCCCGAGCCTTCTTTTGCTTCATCCTCGATAAGATATTTTCTCAGTTTCTTCCAGTTGAATATGTAAACACCCATTGAAGCCTTATTGCTTCTGGGATTCTTGGGTTTCTCTTCAAATTCGCTGATTGAGCCGTCATCATTAACAATCATAAGACCGAAACGGCTTGCCTCTTCCCACGAAACTTCAAGCATTGCAATGGTGCAATCCGCATTCTTTTCTTTGTGGAAATCGAGCATCTTCGAATAATCCATCTTATATATATGGTCACCCGAAAGAATGAGAACATATTCGGGATCATATCTTTCGATGAAATTGATATTCTGATAAATTGCGTTTGCGGTGCCCTTATACCATTCTGTTCCCTTTATCTGCTGATAAGGTGAAAGAATATGAACGCCGCCGTTTGCGCGGTCAAGATCCCAGGGCTGACCGTTGCCGATATAATCGTTCAGCTCAAGAGGCTGATACTGGGTAAGAACACCGACTGTGTAGATACCTGAGTTAACACAGTTTGAAAGAGGGAAATCGATAATGCGGTATTTGCCGCCGTAGGGAACGGCAGGCTTCGCAATGTTTTTGGTAAGGATGCCGAGACGGCTTCCCTGACCGCCCGCGAGAAGCATCGCAATGCATTCGGGTTTAACTGCCATAAGGGGTTCCTCCTTTAAATTTAATCGGATATGAAACATATCCTGAAGATTTGACTTAATTAGTTTTCTTTCGCGAAGTATTCTTTATATACATGCAGCTGAGGCCTTCAATATCAACCTCTATGCTGTAATCGTATCCGTGCATGGGAATTTTCTTTGCTTTGACAGAACCGACGGTGCTTTCGCCTCTGCCGCCGTATTCGGGAAGAGCGGAACTGAACACAACTCTGTAAGTTCCCGCCTTGGGCACGCCGAATCTGTATTTCTGCCTTGTGACATTGGTGAAGTTGCAGACAGAAATTATTTCGCCGCCTTCTTTGTCACGCCTGATGAATGCCGCAACCGAATTATCTTTATCGTCGCTCACAATCCAGTTAAAGCCCTCCCAATCATAGTCAACCTGCCACATAGCGGGAGTTTTTATATAGAAATTATTGAGCGCCGCAACATAATTTTTAAATTGTCGGTGTGCATCATAGCAGAGAAGAAGCCAATCAAGTTGCTGCTTATAATTCCATTCGATGAACTGACCGAATTCGCTGCCCATAAACAGAAGCTTCTTGCCGGGATGCGACATCATATAACCGAGGAATGAACGAACTCCCGCAAACTTTTCTTCATAGCTTCCGGGCATTTTATTGATGAGAGAGCATTTTCCGTGAACAACCTCATCGTGGGAGATGGGAAGAACAAAATTCTCTGAAAAAGCATAGAAGAATGAGAATGTGAGTTTGTCGTGATGATGCTTTCTGTAGATACCATCCATTGAAAAATATTTGAGGCAATCGTTCATCCAGCCCATATTCCATTTGAAGTTGAAGCCGAGGCCGCCCATAAATGTGGGCTTTGAAACCATCGGCCACGCCGTGCTTTCTTCGGCAATCATAAGCACATCGCCGTGCTCTTTGAAAATGCTTTCGTTGAGCTTTTTGAGGAAGGCAACAGCTTCAAGATTTTCTCTTCCGCCTTCAACATTAGGAATCCACTCGCCGTCTTTTCTGCAGTAATCAAGATAAAGCATCGATGCAACGGCGTCAACTCTGAGACCGTCGATATGGTATTTTTCAATCCAGAACATAGCGCTTGAAACAAGGAAGCTCTGAACTTCATTTCTGCCGTAGTCAAAAACTCTTGTTCCCCATTCATAATGCTCGCCTTTTTTCGGATCAGCATATTCATAAAGCGGGCCGCCGTCGAATTCATAAAGCCCGTAAGCATCCTTCGGGAAATGGGCGGGCACCCAGTCAAGAATAATTCCTATTCCCGCCTTATGAGCCGTATCAACAAAATATGCAAAATCCTCGGGTGTTCCGTATCTTGAAGTGGGAGCAAAATAGCCTGTTACCTGATAGCCCCACGAACCGTCAAACGGATGCTCCGTTATCGGAAGAAGCTCAATATGGGTATATCCCATTTCTTTGACATAAGGAACAAGTTCATCGGCAAGCTCTCTGTATGTCAGCGGATTGCCGTCATCGTGAAGCTTCCACGAGCCTGTGTGAACCTCATAAATATTGACGGGCGAAGCATAGATGTCTTTTTCTTTTCTC
>JAZLBI010000135.1:0-4935 GCA_045613625.1 Acutalibacteraceae bacterium
CGCCGATAACGTTTCTGATCTTTGTTCTTACGAAAGCTGCGCCTTTGCCGGGCTTAACGTGCTGGAATTCGATAATCTGATAGACCTGACCTTCCATTTCGAAGGTTACGCCGTTTCTGAAATCGCCTGCTGATACCATAAATTATGTCTCCTTGTATATATTTTCCTTAACATTTTATACCATTCGTTTGTATTTTTCAAGTCTTTTTTATTAATTCCCTTGCTGATATCAGAGAATTATGAGATTTTTGGGGCTTTTTGTGAGATTTTCACAGCCGTTTTCGGCTATGAACGCCATATCTTCAATGCGGACGCCGAATTTTTCGGGCAGATAAATTCCCGGCTCAACAGTCACAATATCGCCGATTTTGAGTGTATCTCCGCTTCTCGGATTGAGAGTCGGGGCTTCGTGAATTTCGATTCCGACTCCGTGACCCGTGCCGTGACCGAAAAACTGACCGTATCCCGCGTTTGCGATAACATCCCTTGCGGCGGCATCGGCATCTTTGCAGGAAATGCCCGCTCTGAGAATTTCAAGGCTGCTTTTCTGCGCCGACAGAACGGTTTCATAGATTTTTGCCTGCTCTGAGGATACTTCGCCAACGGCAACCGTGCGGGTCATATCGCTGTGATATCCGTTGCACACTGCTCCGAAATCCATTGTTATGAAATCGCCTTTTTCAATTTTTTTATCTGACGGCGCGCCGTGGGGCATTGAAGAATTCTTGCCGCTGACGGCAATTGTTTCAAACGAAACGCACTCTGCACCGTTTTTCAGCATAAAAAAGTCAAGCTCAAGCGCAATTTCACGCTCGGTCACTCCTTCTTTTATGAAAGAAAGAATGTTGTCAAATGCTTTTTCGGCTATTGACTGCGCTTTGAGAATTGCGTTTTTTTCTTCTTCGCTTTTTATTCTGCGAAGAGCGGAAATTTCATTATCCGCTTTTGAAAAATCGCATTGAGCAGAGCTGATTTTCTTTATCTGCTCCGCTTTCGCAACGCTGAGCGATTCCCCTTCAAGCAGAAGCCTGACGATATTGAATTTTTTGATATATTCACAAAGCTGAGCCGAAAAATCGGTTAAAAGAACGGTTTTGCAGCTTGTGATTGCGTTTGTTGCCGCTTCAATATAGCGGCTGTCCGTGAGAAAAAACGATTCTGTTTTTGTTATGATTATATAGCCTGCCGATGAAGAGAAGCCCGTGAGATATCGCCTGTTTTCGGGAGATATAACGAGAAAAGCTTCGTTTTTTTCAAGAGCAGACTGCATCTTTTTTATATTGTCCATATCAATCAAACATTATCCTGACCGTGCATAAAGAAATCAACGGGGAACCAGTTCTGAGCGAATGCGGGGAGCGAAAGGCGCTTGAGCGAATAGTTGCCCGCAAAGAAAGCGATTGCTTCAAGTTTATCAAGCTCAATATCGGGTTCATCCTCGGTGGGAACAACCGAAACTTCTTTTCCGCTGACGGTGATTGCGATTTTTTCATCCTTTGCCCAGCCGTGAACAAGCACCTTGAGAGTGCCGCTGCAAAGATTGATTCTCTGCGCCTTTATTGTAAGGAATGCTTCAATGAATTTTGCATAGTTGAAAATGTTGAGCTGTTCAACGTGACAGCCTGCCATACCGCAACATCTTTTTGCCATAAAGTCACACATTGCCGTATCGTAAACGGGAACGGTGAAGCTTACGGATTCATTGTTTGCAACCGCCATAATGCTGAGAAGGAATTCGAGAGTTTCTTCAACATTGAGCACCTTGACTTCTGAAAGATAGCCATCGTTGTTTATTGTGAAATAACCCTTGAATTCGTTGCCTTCTCTGACAACATAAGGCTTACACTTCCAGCTGCAGAGAATATCAAACATATCTTCTTCGCTTCTGTCTGCACGGAAGGGCATTTTGTCATAAAGAGCCTTGATTTTTGCGATTGTTTCTGCATCGTTTTCTTCAAGAAGGGTTGCGGTGAAGGGTGTTTCGGTGTCGCCGTTGCGAAGGCGGCTGATGTTGCCCTTGTTGATTGTGAAATTGAAGGCGCTGCCTGCGGGCACATAGCCGAAATATTCATATCTCTGTCTCTGACCGCCGAGAAGAGAATAATCATAACCCTCAGCAACCATTTTTTCAAGAGCCAAATTCATAAGTTCAATCATATAGCCCTTGCGGCGGCAGTCTTCCGTAACCGCAACGTTTCCTATGCCCATTATGCGCAGTTTTCTGCCCGCTGCCGTTACATTGATGGGATAACAGCCGACGGCAGCTTTGATTTCGCCGTCTTCCTTTATAAGAATGTTATTCTCCGCAGGGTTGAATTTATCCTTATAAAGCTTGGGAAGAAGAGTCATAAATCTTGTGTCTTCGTTTGAGAAAAACACCTTGTCGAGCACCTCAATAAGATGCTTTTCATCATTTTTTGTGCCGATGCCTTTGAAAAGTTCCATTTTTATCTCCTTATCTGAGCTTGGTGAAATCGTTATAGTTCAATACTTTGTAGCCGCCCTTTGACCTGTAGGATGATCTTTCTTTTCTGCGTTTTATTTTTACAAACATAATAATGAAAATTATCAGTGCGGCGATAACCGCAATTGCAATGATATTGAAAATCCAGTTTGAAGAAAGTTCTTTTGCAATCGTGCCGATAAACGAGAATATGCCCAGAGGAGCATCCATGCTTGCGACAAGGTCAATTTCTCTTATAACGTTGCCCGCATAAAGCACCTTTGCTCTGCATATAACATCGCCTTTTTTAATCGGCGCTTTAACGAATTCGGGCATTGTTTCCGCAATCGGCTCAACAAGCAGACTGCCCGATTCCGTGCCCGAAGGCACAAGGCTGTATACCGTTTCGCCGGGTGAAAGGGTGATTTCGTCAATGGATTTTGCGTATTTTACGGGAAGCTGACAAACAATCATTGAAGTGTCTGAAATCGCAACAAGCTCAATGTTTCTGAAAGCCCATTCAAACATCTCTTTTGTGTCAAGAAATGCGCCGTTTTCTTCAACACCGTCGCCGTCAACATCCTCAAAAACCGAGTTGAGCGCAACGCCGACATAGTTATAACCGTCGTTTGACGCAATTGCAACAACGCAGCGGCCCGCCGCAGAGGTTGAGCCCGTTTTGCCGCCCTTTACATATTTGCAGTAGTAATCCTTATATCCGTTGTTCATAAGGAAATTCGTGTTGATGATTTTTCTTTCATCCTGAAGATTTGTTGCGGGAAGGGTATAGCTTGATTTGCCGATGATTTCTTCGAATGCGGGGTATTCCATAGCGTGAAGAATGAATGTTGCCATATCTTCTGCGGTAACATACTGGTCTTCATCGTGCAGACCGTGGGGATTCACAAAATGGCTGTTGATGCAGCCGAGCCTTTCGGCAACCTCGTTCATCATTGAGATGAACTTTGCTCTGTCGCCGCCGCTTATGTAATCCGCAAGAGTTGTTGCCGCTTCGTTTGCGCTCTGGATAAGCAGACTTGCAAGCAGATTATAAACCGTTACAACCTCGCCCGCTTTGAGCCCGCCGAGGGAGCTTCCCGTGCCGTCAAGTTCTTTTATGCAGGATTCGGGCACGGTTACGGTAGCATCAAGATTTTCGCAGTTTTCAAGCACAACAATAGCGGTTATAACTTTTGTGAGGCTGGCGGGAGCGGTTTGCTTGCCCGCATTTTTATCAAAAATAACCTCGCCGTTATCGGCGCTCACAAGATATGCGCAGTCCGAATAAAGCTCAAGAGTCTCCATCTGCTCATCATAAGCACCGTTTGCGGGCAAAATCATAACGGAGCTTAAAAGCACCGCCGTTAATAATACACTTATTATCTTTTTCATTTCATAACACCACAAAAACAATTTTTCTGTGATTATATCATATAAGTCCGAATAAATAAAGTGGTTTGTGTGTGAATTTTATTTTAACGGATAAATTCATAATATCTGCCTTGATTTTTTTGAAAATTTAATGTATATTCATATTACTGAATTAACTGTTAAGGAGCACTTTTATGGTATATATAACAGGCGATATGCACGGCGATTTTTCCCGCTTTGATTCGCCCGCAATAAAGCAGCTGAAAAAGGGTGATACCCTCATTGTCTGCGGTGATTTCGGTTTTGTCTGGGATAACAGCAAGCTTGAGCAGAAAATGCTTAAAAAGCTCGGCAACAAAAAGTTCAATGTCTGTTTCGTTGACGGAACTCACGAAAATTTTGAACTTCTCAACGCATATCCCGTAACAACCTGGAACGGCGGCAAGGTTCACAACATCTGCGGCAATCTTTATCATCTTATGCGAGGTCAGATTTTCAGAATCGATAATATGACCTATTTCACGATGGGCGGCGGAGAAAGCCCCGATATCGATATCCGTTTTGAAGAAAATGCGTGGTCAAAATTCGAGTTCCCCAGCCGAGAAGAGTTGCTCGAAGGCGCGGCAAATCTCGAAAAACTCAACTGCGTTGTTGACTATGTTATCACCCACGAACCGCCTATGAAAATCAAGAGCTTTTTAAAGCTTAAAGACAGCGAAACCGCAAGCGTGACGGGTCTTAACACCTATCTTGAAGAGCTTTCGGAAGCCTGCCGATTCAGACGCTGGTTTTTCGGTTCGATGCATCTTGATAAATACATCTCAAACTCCCATGTTGCCGTATATTACAATGTAATCAACGCAATAACGGGCGAAGTTCAGAGGTAAAGTCAATCAAAGCACGAAACAATTTTGTTTTCGTGCTTTTTGTGAATACAAATTAAAATCGGATTTTCAAAAAGAAAGGATGTATCTGCATATGAAAAAATTTTTGTCAATTCTTTTTTCTGTTTTACTTTTATTTTCATTCGCTTCTTGTCAAAAGCAAAAAATCAAAAAAGTGGATAGAGCTTTTGAAAATCTTCTTTCCACTCAGAATATAGGTGAAACTCAGGTGCCGCC
>JAZLBI010000136.1:0-25514 GCA_045613625.1 Acutalibacteraceae bacterium
CGCCTACCTTAACCTTATCGCCGTACTTTTCACGGATGAATGCAAGAGTCTGCTCCTGCCATACGGTGTAGCCTTCTGAAGAGTCGATGCAAAGAACATCTGCGCCTGCTTCAACAAGAGCGGGAACTCTCTTTTCATAGTCAAGAGTGTTGATACCTGCGCCAACAACATAGCTCTTGTTTGCATCAAGAAGCTCCTGAGGATTATCTTTATGCTGCGAGTAATCCTTACGGAATACAAAATAAAGAAGATTTCCGTTTTTATCAACGATGGGAAGCGAATTGAGCTTATTATCCCAGATAATATCGTTTGCTTCCTTTAAAGTTGTGCTTTCCGGAGCGGTAACGAGTTTTTCCAAAGGAGTCATAAATGATGAAACAGGTGTTTCAAGCTCCATTCTGCTGATTCTGTAGTCTCTGCCGGTAACAACGCCGAGAAGCTTACCGTTAGGTGTGCCGTTTTCGGTAACAGCCATTGTGCTGTGGCCTGTTCTTTCAACGAGGTCAAGAACTTCTGCAAGTGTTGAATCGGGTTTAAGGTTTGAATCGCTTACAACAAAGCCTGCTTTATAGCTTTTTACTCTTGCAACCATAGCAGCTTCATCTTCAATTGACTGTGAGCCGTAGATAAATGAAATTCCGCCTTCTTTTGCGAGAGCGATAGCAAGTGTATCGTTTGAAACGGACTGCATGATAGCAGAAACCATGGGAATGTTAAGGCTGATGGGGCATTCTTCTTCGCCCTTTCTGTACTTAACAAGAGGTGTTTTGAGACTTACATTTGCGGGGATACATTCCCTTGAGGTATAGCCCGGAATAAGAAGATACTCACTGAATGTTCTTGAGGGCTCCTGACAATAAATAGCCATTTAATTCACTCCTTTTGGAAATTCCGGCTGCCGGAAAAGTCAGCCGTATATATATGAAAAGTATTTTACAACAAAGTTTTTAAAAAGTAAAGACAAAAAATGAAATTTATCTGCAAAATTCTGTAATATAGTTATTAATTGCGTTTTTAATAACCTCAACAGCGGCATTTCTGTCTTGAACTTCATCAACAACAGTTTCTTTTTCTTCAAGATTTTTATAAACCGAAAAGAAATGTGACATTTCATTGAAAACATGAGCGGGAAGCTCGCTGATATCTTTATAGCTGTTATAATTGGGGTCATTGACGGGAATTGAAATTATCTTTTCATCCATCTTTCCGCTGTCTTTCATTGTTATAACACCTATGGGATAACAGCGAACAAGGGTCATCGGGTCTATTTTTTCGCTGCAGATAACAACAACATCAAGAGGGTCGCCGTCATCGCCGTATGTTCTGGGAATAAATCCGTAGTTTGCGGGATAATGCGTTGAGGTGTGCAGGATACGGTCAAGCATAAGAAAACCCGTATCTTTATCAAGCTCATACTTCTTTTTGCTGCCCTTGGTTATCTCAATAACAGCCATAAAATCTTCAGGGTTTATTCTTTTCGGGCTGACATCATGCCATATATTTCCCATTTTAACATCTCCTTATCAAAACTTTCTTGATGAACTTCTGTGAACGGTTCCGCCCGATCCGGGTCTGCCGTTATTATTGTTTTTGGGGATTTTTGTTGTTACAACATTTCTGCTGATAACAGTATCATTTGAACCGGTTAATTTAAGAATAACATCGTCGGTGTCAAATTCGTCACCCTTGCCGTTATTCTTATATCTGCTCTTAACAATCAGAACGGTTATTGCCGCAATCACAAGGCCGATAACAATATAAACCGGAATATTTCCGAGATCAGGCGACGACGAATCATCATAGACGGATTCGTCATAATCATAGTCGTAATCATAATCGTATCCGCCTTCATAACTTACGGAGCCGTGAACTTCAATCGCAGCATCAATCATATTGAGAATTGCATCGGCATAATTGCCGTTTGCCGCTTCATCATAGCCGCAATCGGAAATATATGAAATATCAGATTTACTGAAATCATCGTATGTATTGCCCACCGCATCGGCAAGAATAACTCTGTTATCCATATCAATGAGCAAAAACAGACCTTGAGAAAGCCACCCGAGTTCATCGCAGTAATCCTCTGCGAAATCCGCTGTTGTTTTTCCGGCGGTATAGTCTGTTGTCACAATCGCAATTGAAAGACCGGTTTCGGAACAGAACTCACTCGTTTTATCTGTTATTGATTCTGCTTCATAATAGTCGAACAGGTTTGCGGAATCATCAACAATGCTTCTGTATGCAAACGCTGTTAAAGTTAACGATAAAACAAGCATTGCCGAAACCAAAACTGAAATTATCTTTTTCAAAACAGAAGCACCCCCAGAACCGATAAAATAAGAGATGCACCTGCCGCAACGCCCGCAAAAAGAGCTGCGAGTTTTTTGTTGCACACGGGAAGCTCGCCGTAAACCTTGCCCGTCTGACCGTTCAAGGCATAAAGATAGCTTTTGTCTTTATGTTTATAGTTAAGCACCCACACGGGAAGAAGATTATATTTCCACCTGAGGCTGCCGACATTTATTCTGCTGTCTTTAACCGTTACATTGGAATAGTTTATTGATTTCTCAAGCTTTTCCAAGGAAAAGCGCCTTATTTTCTGAGTAACTTCTGCTTTGATTTCCGCTGTTTCGATGTTTCTTTTTTCGGCAAAATATCCCGAAAGATAAGACATTGAAAACGGAACGAAATCTGCACTGTCAAACGGACAGACATAACGCATAAGATCTCTGTCCTTACCTTTGAGAGCGGCTTCGGGCATATTTCTTATTTTCATATCGCCTTGTCTGAAATGACCGCGCACGGTTGTTTCGGTATACCTTAAATCACCTCTGACCCATGATCTGACCTGCCTTGAGGTTGCGTTTAAGTTACCGTTTGTTTCGCAATTGATATACCAATAAGGGAAATACACACCCTTTATTTCTTCAAGCCTTGCTTCCGAAATGAAATCCTTGGGCAAAAATTTCTTTTTGCCGCACATTTCTTTGAATTTAAGAACAGCGTTCTTTTTATCAATTTTAAAAGGAATGACCATATCGGGCTTAAGCTCTCCGCTGAGTTTGCCTGAAAGCACAATCGGATTTGAGCAATAATAGCATTCCGTTGCCGCAGTTGTTTCATCGGTTATTACCTGCGCTCCGCAGCTCGGGCACACATACAAAACCGCATTTTCATATTCATTCTGCTCAACGCTCTCTGCTTCGGGAGCTTCAGTTCCGAGAGAATCGTCTTTTTCAAAAAAATCTTCTTCTTTGAAAACAGAATCACAGTATTCGCACAAAAAGTCCTGCTTGACGGCATCAAACTTAAGTCCGGCGCCGCAATTCGGGCATTTATACTGAACAGCTTCCACGATCAAACTCCCCTTCCTCAAAAAATCAAACGGATATTATTTTCTCCTGTATGTTGTAAATCTGAATTTTGATTCCTTGTGTTCCTGCTCTTCGCCTTCGTAAACAAGCTCCCAATCATTCATATTATCAAGATTCGGGAAGAACTTGTCGGCAGGCTTTGAAGTGTCAACCTTTGTTACATAAACGGTTTCGCAATAAGGAAGAAGTTGCTCATATACGGATGAACCGCCTATAACATAAACCGTATTCGTATCATATCTTTTAAGCTGTTCAAAAAGCTCATCGATTGAATGGCACACAACAACATCAGGCGCGCTCCAGCTCTCATCGGTTGTGAGAACAATATTCACTCTGTTTGGAAGCGCTTTCGGGCCGGGGAAGGTCATAAAAGTTGATCTGCCCATAACAACAACATTGCCCGTTGTTTTTTCTTTAAAAAATTTCATATCTGCAGGGATATGATTAATCAAAGAATCGCCTAAACCGATTGCCCAGTTATTATCAACATTAACAATTGCTTTCATTTTTACCTCATCTCAGATTGCAACGGGAATTTTCTCGCTGAAATCGTGGAATTTATAGTTTTCAAAAGAGAAACTGTCTTTGGTGAACTGATAAAAATCAGTGATACTCTTATCCATAACAAAATCGGGAGCATCATAAGGATCTCTGCTGATAAGCTCTTCAATAATGGGAATATGTCTGTCATATATATGAGCATCTGCAATAACGTGAACAAACTCCCCTGCCTCAAGGCCGCTTACCTGAGCCATCATATGAACAAGAGCGGCATACTGACAAACATTCCACGCATTCGCCGCAAGCATATCCTGAGAACGCTGATTAAGAATTGCGTTGAGCTTGTTGCCCGAGGTGTTGAATGTCATACTGTATGCACAGGGATGAAGAGCCATTTCGTTAAGATCCTGATGAACATAAATATTGGTTATGATTCTTCTGCTCTGGGGATTATGCTTCAGGTCATAGAGAACTCTGTCAACCTGATCCATATCACCCTCTTTATAATGATGCTTTACGCCGAGCTGATAACCGTATGCCTTGCCGATGCTTCCGTTTTCATCAGCCCAGGAATCCCACACGTGGCTGCCGAGATCGTTGATATTGTTTGATTTTTTCTGCCAAATCCAGAGAAGCTCATCAACAGCGCTTTTGATGAATGTTTTTCTGATTGTCTGCGCAGGGAATTCCTTGCTCAGATCATATCGGTTCACAACGCCGAATTTTTTAACGGTATGAGCGGGAGTTCCGTCATCCCATTTAGGTCTGACATCAAGATCAGTATCCCAAAAACCGTTTTGAAGTATATCTTTACAAGTATCAATAAAAACTTTATCTGCAAAGCTCATTTTTGTTCTCCTCCAAATTTATTAATATAATCACGCAGACCTGCTTCAAAATTAACGCCCAAGCGTGTATCCGTGCCTGCTTCAAAGGTTCGTTTTATTGCAGAGCAGGTAAAATCCAATGCAATTTCCGCGCTTTGATATATTGACTTTCCGTTAAGATATGCGCCCGTGAGCGCAGATGCAAAAATATCGCCCGTGCCGTAATATATTCCTTCGTACTTTTCTGAAAAGCGGTAAAAAACTTCGCCGTTTTTTTCGCACACGGCACATCCGATTTCATTTTCTTTGAAAGCAACGCCGGTAAGCACAACCATTGACGGCCCGAGTTCCAGAAGCCTGCGCATAATATTTTCAATATATTCTTCGCTGTAAGGCGGTTCAACATATTTTTCGCCGAGAAGAAATGCTGCCTCGGTGAGATTCGGAACAATGATATCTGCTTTTCTGCAAAGCATAATCATCTCTTTTGCGAATTCATCATCAAAGGTTGTGTACATTCTTCCGCCGTCAGCCATTGCCGGGTCAACAATAACAACGGTATCTTTATTTTTGAATTCATCAATAAATCCGCAAACTATATCAACCTGCTCCGTTGAGCCGAGAAAGCCGCTGTATATTCCGTCAAAGGTTATCCCCAGCGATTTCCAATGAGCCGCAAAAGGTTTGAGATCGGCTGTAAGGTCACGGTAAGTAAATCCCGCAATATTGCCGGTATGCGTTGAAAGAACTGCGGTAGGCATTGCTGCCGCTTCAATTCCCGCAGCGGAAATTATCGGTATTGCAGCGGTAAGCGAGCACTTGCCGATGCCTGATATATCGTGTATGCAAGCAACACGCTTTTGTTTGTTCAAACCGATTCCGCCTTTCGTAGATATATTTAAGGTAATTATACTCTAAAACAACCGATTTTTCAACCTTGAAATGCGGTTTTACTGAAAAACACGCCTGTGAATGAACAATTTTGGCGATAACATCAAAAAACACTTTACACCAATAAAAAAAAGTGGTAATATAAACTAATCAAGTCACGGTTGTGACATAAAGCAAGGAGAAATCAAACATGAAAAAGTTCGGCAAGAAAATCGTAAGCATCCTTCTTGTGTTCACCCTTCTCTTCGGCAGCGCAGCTTCAATGGGCTCAGCATCTGCCGCAGATATCGGCAAAACACTTGAAAATGTCGGTCTTGGCATCATTGAAGTTATTTTCACAACTCTTGTTGGCGCAATCAACGCTGTTGTTCCCGACAGCAAGAATTTCGTTAAGGTCAAAGACAGAGTAGTTGAAAACTTCTATGAAGGCACAGGCGAATGGAAAGACGAAGCTGCTCCCGATGCACAGTGGAAGCTCGGCCACGCAAAAGCTTCGCTTATCCCTGATGATCTTAAAGAATCAGTTAAGAACGGAACAAAATCAGGCTACTATCTCGGCGGTTTCATCGATCCCAACAACGGTATGGTTAATGAAATCGAAGAAATCATCGACGATATGCAGATAAGATCAATCGCAGTTGAAGACGGTTCAGGCAGAGGCGTTGCACTTTTCGCAAACATCGACTGCATCGGCTTCTCAAACGGTGATATCAAAGAAATCCGTAAGCGCGTTGAAGCTATGGATCTCGGCGTTGAATTCAACAGCATCAACATTTCTTCAACACATACACACAGCTGCATTGATACACAGGGTCTCTGGACCAACCTCTTCCCCAAGCTCTTCAAGAATCTCGCTCTCTCATACATTCCTTTCGTTGAAAAGGAAAGAGGCGCAGACGCTGAATTCATGGAGTTTGTTTATGAAACAGCAGCAGAAACTCTCGCCGCAGCTGTTAAAGATATGCGCGCCGGCACTCTCACATATGCTGTAAAAGAAATCGGCGAAGTTGAAGACGGATATTTCAACAACAAAAACAGAAGCCAGTCAACATCTCTTATCAGAGATCTTGCAAGATTTGTTTTCACTCCCGATGACGGCACAACTCCCACAATGATTGTTAATATCGCTGCTCATCCCGACGTTGCAGGTCTTCCCGTTAACGACGAAGACAACGGCAGAGACCTTTCAGGCGACTATGTTTACTATCTCGGCAAGAAGATTGAAGAAAAAGGCTATAACTTCATGTTCTTCAACGGCGCTATCGCAGGTATCTACGAAGGCAGAGGCCCCGCAAGCGACGGCGTTCCCACAGACCGCAGATATGAAGAAACTCTTCGCTACGGCTATGAAATCGCAAATATGGCTCTCAACCTCACAAACACTGTAGAGCAGATTGAAGCTAATATGACAGCCGAAGAAAAAGCTCAGATGGAAAAAGAGATGGAAATCGGCGGCGAACGCTACACACTCTGGTACAAAAATTGGGAACCCGTAACAGAAAAAGTTCTCGAACCCAACCTCAACATCATCAACAAAGAAGTTAAGATCAAGGTTACAAATCCCCTTATCCAGCTTGTAGGCAAGCTCAACCTTGTTAACTACACAGTTTGCAAGGAAGGCTTCAGCTACTATATCTTTGCAGAAATCGGCTATATGGAAATGGGCGGCGTTAAGGTTGCTTTCCTTCCCGGCGAAATCGTTCAGGACCTTGTATGCGGCGGTGACTCACTCACAGCTGACGGTTCATTCTCAGGCAAAGACTTTGAATATGCTTCAGTTTATGAACTCTTCGGCGAAGACACAATCTGCTTCGGTCTTATGAACGATGCAATCGGTTATGTTGTTCCCGATAACGACTATTCAATGTCACTTCTCGGCGACCACTATCAGGAAATGATTTCACTCGGCAAATATGCAGGCTCATCAATGATGAAGGGCTTCGCAGAAATCGCAGAAGAAATCAAATAATTCAAAGCAAACACAAAAGCGGTATGATTCAACCGAATCATACCGCTTATTTTTATCTGTAATATCTGTTTGTTTTTTTGAGGTAATCAACAAGCATCATAGCCCAGTCTGTCTGAATGAAATCAAAACCTCTGTCTGCAAGCCAGCCCCAACCGTAATCCTCAGAAACCGTCATTGCGGTATCGTCGCTGTGGCCGCCCGCAAGCTGCTCTTTATAATCATAGATTATGGAATTGACCCAGACAAGCTTGCCGTCTGCATGCATCATATCAATAAATTCATCGCTTGCAAGATAAGAGCTATCCTTTTTAAACAGCACCTCAGCGCCGATGTAGTTTATATTTTTCTTCATCAGTTCTTTATGCATCGGATGCTTTTCCGAAACAATCGGAATATAGGGAAGCTCGGGACAAAGGTTTTCGAGAACATCAAACACCTTTTTTGAAGGCTTGCTTTTAACAAGCATCTGCTCCGTCATTCCGTGGCGCTTGATTGCGTTATAAATCTTTTCGGGATTACCCCAGAATTTATCAATATTTATAAAACATCTGCCCTTAAACTGTTCGAGAAAATCATCAAAACCTGATATTCTGAATTGCGTGGGAGTATTATCGTAATTAACATAACGAATATTTCTTATCTGTTTATAAGTCAATTCGGGAAGATTTATATCGCGGTTGAGGTGCTCAATCTCCATACCGGGATGAAACAGAAAAAGTTTACCGTCGCAGCTGCAGCTGACATCCGCTTCTATCATATCTGCGCCTTGCTTTAATGCAATTTCATACGCCGTCATAGTGTTGCACGGAATATTTCCGCCCGAAGCACCTCTGTGAGCAACAACAATTATGTTTTCTTTTGCTTTTTCAAGAAGGTTGAATTTCATATTCATAGACTCCTGCCGTAATTAAGTTTTTGTTCTTATGATAGACCGATTCAGGCATATGCGGAACACAAAGCAGTTCATCGGCCCGAACAAAACCTCCGTGTTTCTCTCTGTATGCAATAATATTGCTTGCTCTCGCCTCGCCCACCCCGAAAAGAGCCGTAAGCTCTTCAAGTGTCGCTTTGTTGAGATCGATTTTATCCGCTTGTGCAACACTTTCTGTATACTCAGCAGACACATCGTACAAAGGAGGTTCGTTATATGACGGAGAGCCGAAATTAACAATGAGAAACATCGAACAGATAACTGTTATTGCCGTTAAAAGAAGCATAGCCTCAGGCATCAAGCTTTTACGATTCATAAATCAATCCTTGTTGCTGATAACAAAAACCATTCTTTCCTGAACGGTGGGTCCGCCGTGGCCGGTTTCAAATCCGCCGTGGTCTGCAGTGAGAATTATAAGCCAGTCTTCTGTTGCATAGGTATCTCTCTTTTCAATTTCAGAGATTGTTCTGTATGCAAGGATGTCGTTGAGCAAAAATCCCGCACCGTAAATAGGATTGTTCGAAGAAAAGCCGAAAGTGTGACCCGCATGGTCTGTTCCTTCATATATTGCGAAAATAAAATCAGAGCCGTTTTCAATTTCGGAAATCGCAGCATTTGAAGACGCAATATCGCCCGAGCAACACTTGAATGACACATCAAGATTGTTCTCTTCACAATATGCTTTTTCAAGATTATATGTTGCGTTATCGGTTTCAAAATGACCGTCCCACGAAGTTATAAACGCTGCAGAATCTATGGTTTTTTCTTCGGTAAGCATTGTCATAAGAGTTTTATATTCAAGATTTTTGGTGATTCCGTTGCCTGTAACTCCGTTTTTATCGGCCCATACGCCCGTAAGCACCGAACACCAGCCGGGAGCAGTTGAAGTATCCTGAGTGTTAACCTCGGGATAATTCACGCCGCCGCAATAAGCAAGCTTAACAGAAGCTCCGTTACCAAGCATTTTTGATATTCCGCTGAATGCATTTTCTCTGTAAACAAGCTCATCTGCACGGCATCCGTCATAGCCGATAATAATCGCCTTTTTCTCTGTTTTGCCATCAGGAAGATCTGAGTTGAAATGGTTATAAACCATATTATAAATTTCTGTCTGCGGAATTGCGGTATCAATTGTGTTTTCATAGCCCACGCTGTTCACATTTTCAAAATACAGCGCTTCCGTATCATTTTCATCCCCGCTATACATTCCGAAAAGAGCGGGAATGATGAGAAATACACTTAAAATTTTTGACATAATTTTCATGTCGTCACCTTCATATGTTTATTTGCCGAGATAACCCAGGCTGTAATTATCAAGATTGTATGCATATCTGCCTTCTTGCCTTTCTTCTGACGAAAGCAGCACTGTCAGTTCTCTGTTTTCATTACACACTTCGTTTTCGTCAAGAACTTTGCAAAGAGCTTCGGCAATCGCGGAAAGGCGTTGCGGGAATCCTGCGGATGCAAATTCCGCCACAACACAAACATATGCATAAATCCGAAACAACTCCTTGTCGCAGGACTCTGATGCTTTTGAAAAGCAGTCGTATGTTGACGAAACGGTTTCGCCGTAAAACGCTGACGAGAAGAACGAATTGACCAAATCCTTTTTCTTTTCAAAAGAAAACAAATCAAAATTGCCGGCATATTCGGCAAGCAGTTTCCATGTCTGCTGAAGGTTGTTGATATTCAATATTCTGTCAATTTCATTCTGAGGCAAAGCCGCTTTTTTGAGACACGCCGATAAAATCCTGTTGTTTTTTTCCTGATCAGCCTTTAACTGAGAAATTTCAATAATATTAATACATTTATTTTCCATAAAAAACCCTCCTTTTAATAAAGTATATCACATTCATCCTTATTCTTCAACACAAAATCATCAATCTTGCAGAAAGAAGGGTCAAACAAAAATGCATTTTTCAATTGATATTTATACAAGCTTATGATATTATTATATGGATTGTTAAAATATATTTCGAAAAGGTGGATAAATTTGAGCAACAGAGAAAAAAATGCTGTTTTGTTTGCTCTTGAAGCAACTTTTTACGGCGTTCTTTTTGCGGTTTTTCTTTTCCTCAACTTTTTTGATGTTGTAAGCGATAAAACGGCAAATATTATTTATATAGCATTTATGATTTTATCTTTCGGTTGGCTTGTTGCCTGTGAATTCATTTTCACGAAGTATGACAACGCAGTGCATTTCAAATTCTATAAAAGCCGTTATGTGCCCACCGCTTGCGCTGAAAGAAAAAAAGAATTCAAACCAAAACGCCGCGGTATAACAGGAGTTATTATTCTATGGATTGCCTATCTTCTTTTTATAGCCGGGCTGAAGCATCTCGGCATACTGAACTGGCAACTTTTTCTCGCCGGCGCGTCTTTCATATTCCTGCTCAACTCTGTTTTCACAAGAAAAATCTGCTTGCTCAGCGTATGGTTTCTTCACAACAAAAACAACTGTTGCAAAAACTGCAGCATCAACTGTTGGGATTACGCAATTTTCGCAAGCGCATTGTTTTTTGCGCCGAAGCTGTCCTTTGTTGCAGATATCCTCAATGCAATTATCATAATCTATGCAACGGTTATGATGATAATCTGGGAATATACATACCATAAATACCCCTACAGATTTATGCAGGAAACAAACAAAACCTTATCCTGTAAAAATTGCCTCAAACAATGCAAACAATAAATATTATTAAAAGCCTTTACCGACGGTAAAGGCTTTTAAAAAAATGAGAAATAAACAATGCAGTTATAACAAAATCATTTCCGTTATAACTGCATTGTTCACCTTGTTTTCGGTTATGATAAACCCGCCGAAACCCGAAATCACAGTTTTATCAAAAAACATATTTCTCCCCTATATTATAGGTAGAACTAATTCAAGAGGGTTTGCAGGATATTATTTTATAACAAAAAGATACGCCCCAACCATAACGGTTGAGGCGTATCATACTATATTATCAGATTAATACCAAAGGAAACCAAGAAGAAGAATTCTGATAATCCACTGCCACCACGCATATGAAACGGTGACATCGAATTTTGCCGTTGCATCTTCATATTCAACGGCAAGGGTCTGTGTGCCTGTTTTTTTGTTATCGAAGCCAGTAACCTTCATTGCAGAGGTGTCTGTCACGGTTTCGGTTGTTCCGTCTGAATATGTAACGGTCAGAGCAAGACCCGAAATGTCAAGATTGCCGTTTTTATAGGTGTATGATGTTTTTGAGGGAAGAGATGCGATTGCAATTGATGAAACAGGTTTCTTTTCAACTTCCATAATTGTGAACTCGCTGAAATGTTCAACATCAATAACAAAATAAAACTTGCCGTTAATTTTTTCTATTGTTATGTTATCCACATAACCAACAATGTTATTACTTTCACTCTGAATATCACTTAGGTTATGAAGAATAACATATTTTTTGCTTGCATCATAATTATCGGGGGCAGGGATTTTAACTTTAACTTTTTTGCCTGCATTGATATCGGCGTAAACAAATTCACCGCTGTCATCTTTTCTGACAACCTTAATATCATAAGTTAAAACTATCTTAGAAGATGCACTTATGTCGAGGCGTGCATATTCAGCTTCAAGTTCCGTAACCTTATCTGCGCTGAGGTCAACTTCCTTGACATCAACAAAAACTTCGCCGTCATATGCGCCCTCTTCAGGCGTAATTTTAATAATTGATTCGTTACCGTCAACCCCCTTGAGTTCTTCAGGCTCTTCGGGAACAACAGGTGTATCGTTGATTACGCCGTATGAATTAGGGTGAATTTTTGCTTTATTCAAAATCAGCTCATAGTTTTCGATCTGCTTGAATTCATCAACCGTTCCTTCATAATAAATATCTTCAAGTAACGAAACTTTGTGGAATTCCTCTTCAAAAACGCTTATGGATTTAACAGATGCAGGAATATGAAGTTTTTTCAGCCAAAAATTTACAGTAAATGCATGCTGAAAAATTTCAGTTACGGTTTTGGGAACAATGTATGTATCTGTACCTTCTTTTTCGGTAGGAGCCTGCATAAGTGTTGTTTTATTCTTGTTGAACAACACACCGTGCTCATCGTTTGAAAAATATTTGTTGTTCTCATCAACTTCAATAAACTTAAGCTTATTGTTAGCAAGCGCCAAACCGCCGATATAAGAAACGTTTTCGGAAATATTGAAAGTTTCTACGCAAGAATTGAGAAAAGCAAATTTTCCGATAGTTGTAACACTTTCAGGGATAATAAAGTTTCTGACCTGTGTGTATTCAAAAGAAGCGTTGCCGATAGTTTCAAGCTTGCTGCCTTCTTCAAAAATAACATTTTCAAGAAAATAGCATCCCGAAAAAGCCATATCATCAATTGTAACAACTTCTTTAGGTATAGTTATTTCTGTAAGACTTTCACATAAATTAAATGAACGAATACCAATCTTTTTTATACCCGATATATTTTCAACGGCTGTAAGATTTTTACAGCCACGAAACATTCCGTTACCTATTTCTTCAAGACCCGAAGGCAGTCTGACACTTTGAAGGTTATCACATTTTGCAAAAATTGAAGGATAAGCCAAGCTCATACCGTTATATATATGGCGACTTTGATTATCTGTGCCAAACTCTGTAACACTGTCAGGGATATAAACAGATTTGAGGCTGTCACAGTTTTGGAACGCACCTGACCCTATATTTGTGACGCTGTCAGGAATTTCAATTGTTTCCAAGCTTGTGCACCCGTCAAACGCAAAAGCACCAATTTCCACTAAATTGTTTGAAAGTTCTATGTATTCAAGACTGCTGCAATTGGCAAATGATGAGTCTTCAATTTTAAAACAGCTTTCAGGCAAAACAACATTTGTTAACGCTGTGCAGCCTTCGAACGCACCAACATATATATTTTTTACAGTTTCAGAAAAAGTTACATTCCTGAGCGCAGAGCAATTCTCAAATGTATATTCTTTAATTATTTCGAGCCCATCGGGCAATATTATTTCTTCTAAATATTTGTTTGACGAAAAAGAAACAATAGATTTAACGCCAGCGGGAACAGTATACATTTTTGCATCTCTACCTACAGGATAAAAAACAAGCTCGGTCATATCCTTGTTGAATAAAACGCCGTCAACAACCGAATAACATTCATTTTCAGAATCAATATCAATACTCTTCAATGAAGTGCAATTCAAAAATGCACAATCACCGATAGCACTGACATTTGACGGGATTTTTATATATTCGAGCGAAGTGCAATTTTCAAACGAAAAAGCGTGTATATTAACTAAAGATGAAGGCAGATTGACACGTTTTAAATATTCGCAACCTGAGAAAGAATAAATTTCATCTACAGTTTCAGGCACAGTGTATTCTTCAAGTTGCAATCCTGCGGGATAACAAATAAGTGTTGAACCGTTCTTGCTGAAAAGAACACCATTTTCATCACTTGAATAATACATATTGTTTTCTGAAACTTCAATATTTGATAAATTAGAGCATCCATCAAATGGGGCTCTGCCTATAGTTATAACTGAAGCAGGAACCCTAACCGAATCAAGTGTTATGCAATTATAAAATGCATTATCAGAAACAGTGATTGTGCCTTCGCGGATTTCATAGTTCACCTCTGAAAAAACATTGTCAGAATAATCATTATAGTGAGTACAAATCAAATGATTATCGATATAAAGAACATATTTATCCCAATTATCAGGATTGTTGAAATAACCTGTATAATCAAATGCGGTATGAAAGATCTGCATATCTGTGTCAGGCAAGTTAATTACATTCAGGTTTTCACAATTAACAAAAGCACTGTTACCTATATATGTTACACTTTCAGGAATTGTTACCGATGTCATATTTTTACAGTCTGAAAATGCACGTTCATTAATATAGATAACAGTATACCCGTTGACCTCAGACGGAATAACAACATCGCCTGAAATCGATTCATCACAGTCTGTAATCATAGCTGTCATTTCATTGTTATCATACTCAAACTCGAGCAAGTCAATAACTTCGGCAGCGTCTGCACGCACAGCAAACAAATCGGGAAGCGATGTGCCAAAGAGCGGTGTAAACGAACCGATAATCAGCAACGAAAGAAATGCGGAAATGATTTTTGAGGATATTTTTCTGAAATTCATAGTTATTCTCCTTTTTTATTCTAATGCTTTTGCCTGATATGTATATGTTGCGCCTGATTCTGCCGAATTCGGAAAATTATCACCATAAAAGAAAACATAAGACAAATTAAGCTTGCTGCACATCTCTTCACTGAGCGCTTCCGCCGATATCGGTTCAAAGGCAGGCACGGTCGTTGTGTATGTTTTCTTTTCTTCACCAACTTGGTAATTAACAACTACCGTTGCAGGCAATGCAGTGGTTATCACTTGTGTCGTTGTTGGCTTGGTTGTTGTGGTGGTAGGTTTCGTTGTTGTTGGCTTTGTGGTGGTAGGTTGAGTCGTGGTGGGTTTGGTTGTTGTAGCCTTCTTGGTTGTTTCCTCTTCGGTAGTTGTTTCCTTTTTGGTTGTGGTGGGCTTGGCGGTTGTGGGTTTGGTGGTTGTGGGTTTGGTGGTTGCCTTGGTTGTAGTCTGCTTTTTAGTCGTTGCGGTTGTTTTCTGAGTTGTTGTTTGCTTTTGGGTTGTTGTTGGTTTAGCAGACGTTGTTGAGTTTGCGGTTGTTTTGCTTGTTGTGCTCTGAATCTTTGTTGTTGAATTGTTTGATATCGAACTGTTGGTGCTTGTTGATTCGTTACCTGACAAACCCGTCGTTTCAGAGAATTCAACCGTACCCAACGCCTCAACTGCAAGTGTTGTTTCAAAACTCGGCGCGGTGGTGTATTCTTCGGTGTGAGCGGTTGTTGAGATGTCATCTTTTTTATCATCGTTGTTGATGACGGTAACAACACCCGCTGTTCCTCCTGCCACCACTGCAGCTACGGAAACTCCCGCTATCACTTTCTGTGCAACGGTCAGAGCCGCTATCTTTGCAGCAACTCCCACACCCGTTGCGGCTGTTGCCGTTGTTGCACTCGCAGTTGCCGCCACAGTGGTTGCCGCTGTTGTTGCGGCAGTTGTGCCCGCCATAACAGCCGTTGCCGCAGTGCCGGCGCCCGCAGCTGTGATACCTGCGAGCACTTTTGCGGATGTTCCCGCACCGACGAATGTTTTTGAAACGGTCTGCGACATTCTGCGCATCGCCCAGACAACAACACCGATGGGTGCAACGCTGAAGGTTGAGGTTATTCCCCTCTTTGCAAACTTTTCTTTCAGGTCTTTACGGGCTGAGAAAAGCCTTGTTTTGACTGTGCCTTCGGGAATTTCAAGAGTTTCGGCGATTTGACCGACGCTGAGCTCTTCAAAATACATCATCAGAACACAGGCGCGCTTTTCTTCACTCAGTTCATCAAGAACTTCCATAACCGTTTTCTGAAGTTCGTTCTGATCGAGATTTTCTTCAGGGCTGAAAGAAGTATCTTCATCGGGAAGAACTTCAAAAACTTCATTTTCCTCCGCCTCAAACAGCATCGGCTTCTTTTTTTTTAGAAAATCCTTGCTCTTGTTTGCAACAATCTGATTGAGCCAACTTGAAAAACTCTCGGGTTTATCAAGTTCTTTTATTTTTGAAAGAGCTTTTATGTAGCTTTCCTGAAGGATATCTTCCGCATCCTGATTGTTTTTTGTAAATTCAAGAGCAACAAAATATGCTCTTTCACTTGTCAGCTTATAGAGCTCGTCAAATGCCGAATTATCTCCGCTCTGAACTTTGCTGACAAGTTCACCTATTCTTTGCTTATCAACTTCCATAAATCCACCGCTAATCAGCTTAATTTTTCAAGTGTATATTTCTTGTTATATGTTGCCATCAAAGAGTCTTCGCTGTCATAACCGTATCTGTAATCGGTTGTTTCAAATCTGAGCTCACCCTGAGCATTCTTGATAAGTCCGTATGCTTCGGTAAGATATGCACGGCGCTTTGTGAAAACAACGGTTCTGTCAGCTGCGATTACAGCAACAAAAATATCCTTTGCGTCTTCGTCGCAAACTTCGCCGGGATTAATCTTTGAATAATAAGTTGCCATAATTTCGGGGTTGCCGTAGCCTTCGTTAATCATATGGTCAACAAGAGCTTTCTTGAGAATTTCCATATCCTTCTGAGTAAGCTGATCTTTTGAGGTTATATAGCTTCCGAGATCGGGAACGGTAACTGTGTATTCCTCTGCCTTTGCAACATAACCGAGCTTTTCAAGATTGAAGGTGAGTGTGGGATTAACCATCTGAATAGTGCAGACATCACCTTGTTTAAAATCTGTTTTTGCATATCCGCTTTCATCGGGCTTAACATCATATGTAAGATTGCCGAGGCTTTCGTTATTATAAACAACATTGAATGTATTATAGCCTGTGCGCTTGAAATAAAAATCTTCAATCTGATATGAAGTATCTTCGGGAATGCTTATATCTATCTTGCCTTTACCGTTTACGCCTTCAAACGAGAAGTATTTTTCGATATCCTTAAAAAGATCGATTTCCTTTGCATCAGCAAGACCTTCAACCTTGATTTCGGCATCCTTGATTTTAACGCCGAGACCTTTTTCGATATCTTTCAACGACTGACCCGCGCTCTCCATTTCGCTGCTCGGAACTGCAGTTACAACAACAGTGTCACCGTTTGCAAGGTTTTCGTATTCCTGAGCAAATTTAATATCGATGAATGTCCAGAGCGATGCGGAATCGCCGAAATAGTTATAAAGTTCTGCTTCCTGAGGATTAACCTTTGCAAAGTATCTCTTCATTTTTTCTGCTTCAACAAGGTTTTCGACAGCATCATAATCAATTGTGAGCTGAGGTTTCGCGTGCTTGTTGAACGATGTGAATTCAACCGTCACAAAATCTTCAATATCGATTTTTGTTTTGCCGAGAGAACACGAGCTGAACACCGTCGTTACGGTTAACACAGCAAGAACCAGCGAAACGACAGCCTTAAGTTTTTTTGCAATTTGAGTTTTCATATTTTTTCCTCCTTGTTTTGGGGATTATCCCTTCAACACCCATTAAACGAGTGCATTTTTACCTGATTTGTTTTTTGACATTTCTGAACTTGAATTCAGATATTCAACTCCCCTGCGTATTCCTTTTTTCAGATAATCGCAAGGCTCATCAAATTTCTCTGCATAAATCATAACAGGCTCTTCATCAAGCGTTATGAGTTCGGTGATTACTGTTTTCTTTTCTTCACAGACCGATATATCCAGAGAGTGAAAACCGTCAAGGTTCACTCTTTTTTTTATTGAACCGACATTCATTTTCCTCCTCCTTTCACCCATTAGACGAATGAAAAAGAATATCGGTTCATTGTTTTTTAAAAAATTTTTTGAAATGTGCCCGCAAATGCAAACGCCTTTGCAGGCACCGCTTCAAGGAAGGCCGCCAGGCTTTGAGCCGTTTATCTGTGCTTCAAATATAAAGCCATCGGCGTGCACTTTGTATCCCCATCTCAAAACCTGAAAAAAGTGTCGCCTTTTTTGCCTTCCCGTCAATTAAGACGAGCAACATTTCGAAAGGTTTCAGAAAAATTCAAAAAAAATTGAAAAAAACAAAAAAATTTCGGATTTTTTGAATTTTCGCCACAGACGATTAAAAGTGTAAAAAGTTTCGGACTTTTAACATTATTTACAAAAAATTAATAAAGCACAAATAGTCAATATGTGTTGAAAAATGTTCTATCTTTGATATAATGTATTTTATACAATAATAATAGTAAAAGGAGTGATAAACAGATGAATGAAGAAGTTATTGCCGAACTTGCCGAAAAAGCAATGCAAGGCGATATGAAGGCGTTTGAAAAACTATACACCGAATTTTCTCCGCACATATATTCAATTCTTTTGGGAATCACTCACGATACATACGAGGCAGAAGACCTGACGCAGGAATGTTTCATCTCTGCTTTTAAAAACATAAACTCGCTCAAAGAACCATCCAAAGCAAAAAAATGGCTGACAGCAATAGCCGCCAACAAAGGTAAAGATTATTTAAAAAAGAAAAAGCCTGCTTTGCTCGGCGAAGAGCACGAATATATCTTTGATATTCAGGAAGAAAAAAACGAATCGGTTTTGCCTGAAGAAAGCGCCGTTCTCGATGAGAGAAGTGAAGAAATAAAAGAAATCGTCAATTCCGTTTCGGAAGATAAGCGCCTTTGTCTTGTGCTTTTCTACCAGAACGAAATGAGCATATCCGAAATCGCCGAAGAGCTCGGCATTTCGGAATCCGCAGTCAAAAGCCGATTGTTCAGAGCAAGAGAAGATATCAGGGAAGAGGTTGAAAAACGAAACAAAAAAGGGATGCCGCTGTTCAGCGTTGCACCGCTGCCGCTTATTCTTTATGCTTTACAGAAATCTTCTCAGGCCGCAGCCTCTTCATTCGCAGGAAGCGCTGCACAAACAGCTGCTTTTGCGGGGATAACCGCCGCTTCGCAAGCAGGAATAGCAACAGTTTCAACCGCCGCTACGGCAACAACAGCAGCAAGCACTTCTGCATCGGCAGCGGGCACAACAGCCTCAGCCGCAACGGGAATAGGCGCAAAGGTTGCAGCAATGAGCGTTGCTCAGAAAGTTGTTGCAGGTGTAGCAGCAGCAACTGTTGCAACGGGTTCTGCAACGGTAACAACAGTTGTTGTCAAAAACAAAATCGAAGCAAATGAAGCCGCAACTACTGCTTATGTTGAAGAAGTTACAACCGCACCCGATTACGGATTTGAAAACGAAACAGTATTTATCCCCTCCGTTTCGGAAACAGAAACTTCATCTTCAAATCCGTCAACAAACAATAAAGCAACAACCGATATAAAAATAACATCAATCAACGGTTCAACAACTGCCGTTCAGATAAAAGAAACTGAGAAATCAACCTCAGCAAACAAAACAACAACAATATCAGCCACAAAAGGCAACACCACAACGCAAAAACAGACCACAACAAAAGCAACAACCAAAGCTACAACAACAACCACAACAAAGGCACCAACAACAACCAAGAAAGAAACAACCACAGAAGAAGAGGAAACCGCACCCAAGACCACAACAACCAAAGCGGTAACAACCACCAAAGCGGCAACTACTGCAAAGCCCACAACAACGACAACCAAAGCCGCAACAACCACCACAACCAAATCAAATTCTCCCGCAACGGTGACGGTGACGGTCTGGGGCGAAGAAACAAGCACAACCAAAATACTGTATTTCGAAGCAGGCGAAAAAATAACCGCGACTGAAATCGAAAACAGACTCTCCGACGAATACGGTATAGAAGCAATCGCAGACAACATAAATATTACGGCAGAAGCGGGCGGAAGTTACTCCGCAACAGCCTATGAATAATTCGGAGGCATAAAATGTATAAAAAAATCAAATTTTCAATATTATTTATTCTTTGCGTTGCAATTTCGGGTACAATGCTCTTTTTCGGCGTTAACACTATTAAAGCGCAGGCAACAGAAAGAGCAATCGTCGCAAGCGGAATTTACGGTGAGGTTACCTGGTCTTTATATGATGACGGCGAACTTTATATCGGCGGCGAAGGTGTTATCGGCAAGCCCGGTAACAATTCATCTGTGCCTTGGCATAGCAAATCATCCGAAATAACGCAGATAACCATCGGTAAAGATGCCGTGTATAATGAGAATTCCACACTTTGCAAAAACAACATTTATTCTTCACTCACAAAAATCTCTGTTGAAGAAGGCAATACTTCTCTTTCAACAGATGAAAACGGGATTCTGTTTAACAACAACAAATCTGCCCTGATTCTGTTTCCTGCTTCAAGCAGTTTATCTGAATACAGTATTCCTGATATCGTAATGCAGTTGGCAGACTATTCTTTCTATGGCTCAAACCTTAAGAAAATTGTTATAGGTGAATCAGTTTCAAAAATCGGACAAAACGCATTTTCGAATTGTGACAACCTTACCGATTTAACATTTTGGGCAAAATCAACATCATTAGAAAAAAACATTTTTTCGGATTGTGATTCACTTGAAAGTGTCAAAATACCAGAAGGAATATCCGTAATTCCATCAGGTATGTTTTCATCGTGCGAAAAGCTTAAAGAAGTTGTTCTTCATAACAAATTAAAAACCATAAATGATTCTGCTTTTGCGGATTGCATTAATCTTTCTGAAATTGATATTCCGTCAAGTGTTTCCTCCATCGGACGATACACCTTCAAAAACTGTAAAAAATTAGAAAGCGTAGAAATTCCGTCACAGGTTAAAAAGATTGATTTTTCAGTATTTCAGAATTGCATATCTTTAAAAAATGTTATTTTAGGCAAAAATACAACAACTGTTGAAAACGACTCTTTCAATGGCTGTGAATCAATAGAAAACGTTGAAATCAGCTCAAATATTTCAGCCGAAAACCTGTTAAATGTAATTAAAAGCTCAAAAAAAATAAAGAACATTACCATTAACACTGAAAACGATCACATTTCATGTGATGAAAACAGTGTGCTTTTCAACAAGGATAAAACCGAGCTTATACGCTATCCGTTGGGCAGAACAGATTCTTCATATATTATTCCCGACACAGTAAAAAGAATAAGAGCAATCGCTTTCAAAGGTTCAACCGCCCTTACGGACATAACAATCCCAGAATCGGTTGAATATATAGGCACAAACGCCTTTCTTGACTCGGGTTTCTACAAAGATGACGCTAATTGGGATAACGGTTTTCTTTATATCGGCACGAACCTTATCGCCGTTGATTCAGACAAAATCAACGCTCAATGCAGACTTTATTCGAAAACCACGTTGGTTGCATCAAGGGTTTTTGAAAAATGCAACATCACAAGTCTTGATATGTCAGACAATGTAAAGCATATAAACGAATATGCCTTTACAAATTGCGACAATCTGGAATCAGTCAGATTATCAAGCAATCTGGAAACTCTCGGAACAGGCGCATTTTATGATTGCGATAAATTAAAAGAAATCGAAATACCGGAAAAAGTATCCGTAATAGAAAACCTTACCTTCTGCGGTTCAGACATTCTCTGTAAAGTTATACTCAATGAGAAACTTACCTCCATAGATCAGAAAGCCTTTTACTCCACGCCGATGCTGACAGAAATACACATTCCGAAAACCGTAGTTTCAATCGATTCAACAGCTTTTGAATCAAGTGGAATTAAAGATATTTATTTTGACGACACAAAAGCTCAATGGAAGCGCCTTGCAAACGGCGCAACCTTCAACAATGCAACGATTCATTACACCCTCAGAAGCAACGATGAATCTGTAATTATCCACCATACCGACAATAATTTCGATCGGGAAGCAGGAAACGTTCACCTTGTTATTGAGGATTTAGGCGATGCAACATCATCCTATGAACAGAACGGCTTTTATAACCGCCTTATGGTTGACCCCATTCAAGTGCTTGATATCAAGCTTGTTGACGGCGACGGAAACAATATCCAGCCTCTTTCCGACGAAAAAATAACGGTTAAAATCAAAGCATCGGAAGAGTTTATGAATCTTATGAAATCGGGTCTTTCAGCTGTAAGCGATTACAACATCGAAGCCGAAAAGATAGATTTTGTTAATGACTGCTTTGTTTTTGAAATCGACGGAGAAACAGTTTCTGTTCCGGCTGAAGAAAGCTTCCTGAAAAAATTCAAGATTATCCATTGGTATTCCGATGCGACCGAACCTACCGACCACGAAAGCTTCACTCACGATGAATTAAGCGTCGAAAACGGATATATCGTTATTGAAACAAACCATTTCAGCGAATATGCTGTTTGCACGGAATACACCGAAAAGAAAGATTACATTATCAGATGGATTGTTGACGGAGTTGTGACAGAACAGACCGTAACAGAAGAAGCATCTGTAACAAAACCTGTATCCCCTCAAAAAGAGGGATACACATTTGTTGGCTGGACTCCTGAAGTTCCCGAAACAATGCCCGCAGAGAATCTTGAATTCAATGCTGTATGGAAAGTAAATGAATACACAATCACATTTGATACCGCAGGCGGAACAAAAATTGATCCGCTCACCCTTGAATACGGCGCAGCAGTAACCGCTCCCGCAAATCCTGAAAAAGAAGGTTACACATTTATCGGCTGGTCTCCGGAAATCCCCGAAACAATGCCTGCCAACGATTTGACGGTTGTTGCGGAATACAAACTGAACGAAACACCTGCAGATCCCGATGAGCCTGACGCACCCGAAATAACCGTTACAGATATAAAAGTCATTTCAACTCCCGCAAAAACAAGCTATAACTACAAAAACAAAAATCTTGATTTGAGCGGTCTTGTTATCAAAATCAGCTATTCCGACGGCTCATCAAAAATCATCAGCAACACATCTCAGATAAAAACCTACGGATTCAATTCAAATTCGGTTGGCACCAAAACAATCACCGTTGAATACGGCGGATATACGGATGAATTTGAAATCACCGTTTCCTATGCCTGGTGGCAATGGATAATCCGCATTCTTCTTCTCGGATTCCTGTGGTATTAATCTGATATGCGGAAAACCCACACCCCGAATCGGAGAGCCGTTTTGTCCGTTTGCGATTGATGCAATTTATATCTTTCTGTGAATTGCAAGGCATCTCCGTTTCGGAGGTGCCTTTATCATTCTTATAAAAGGATAAACAATGAAAAAAGTTATTGTAATAGGTTGTCCCGGTTCAGGCAAAACAACCTTTGCTGAAAAACTGAATAAATGCACAGGATTGCCATTGTTTTATTTAGATGCTATCTGGCACAAACCCGACAAAACTCATATTTCAAGAGAGGACTTTGATGAGAGAGTGTCAGAAATATTTTCGATTCCCGAATGGATAATTGACGGCAACTATAACAGAACAATAGAAACTCGACTTCAGCAATGCGATACGGTTTTTCTTTTTGATTTGCCGACAGAGGTCTGTTTGCAAGGAGCCACCGAGCGCCTGGGCAAAGAACGTTATGATTTACCGTGGACAGAAAAAGATCTAGACCCCGAATTTGAAGGGTTCATCAAAGATTTTGCAAAAACATCTTTGCACAATATATACAAACTTATCGATAAGTATAAAGACGGAAGACAGATTGTTGTTTTCAAAAGCAGAGAAGAAGCTGACAAATTCATAAAAACAATAAAAAGAATTTGAAAATGTATTTATTAAATTTATCATTTGAGTATGTGAACAAACCTGATTTTTCTGCTGTTGCAAACGATATTTTCAACATCCTTGCTGATAATATGACGTTAATCGCACCTACGGGCAACACGAGAGAAGACGATTATAACTGTTGGTACGGATGCGTGACTGACGGCCTGAATCGTGACGAAAGACAGATTATCCTTATAAAAGACAACGATAATATTATAGGATTTTTTCAGTATTACATAAACGAAGATACTTTTATGATGGAAGAAATTCAGTTCAAGTCTGAATAAAAACGGAAGAAGCTATCATTTCAAAGGCAGTTACAACAGTTTAATAAAATGCTTTGATAATCAGTAAAAGGAGAAAAGATATGCCCATATTTACAATATCATTCTGTGCAATTATCGTTTTAATTTATATTCTTGATAATTTCATTGTTATTCCCAAGACAGCCACAGTATCACTTAAAGAAAAACTATGGACGGGACACAACAAAAGCTTCATAAACCACGCTCTGCATCTGTCTGAAAAGAAAATCAAAAAAGGACAAGTATGGCGTTTGATATCGTCATCACTTCTCCACATCGGAACTTGGCATATCATCTCGAATGTAACCGCAACCATCATTGTCGGTTACGCCGTTGAATCTCAGCTGGGCGCAATCAAAACCGCACTCTGCTTTATCGGCTCTGCGTTCGTATCCGGTTTGTATATGGCGTTTGTCTATAAGCTTCAAGAAGGCGAAGGTGCATCAACGGGAATTTTCGGTCTGATTGCTGTTTTTGTTATGCTCGCAGTTAAAAACGGAACCGTTATGTTTTCGGGTCTTCCCATTCTTGCTCTCATAATTCTTGCTGTTTACACAGTCGGCGGAATGCTTGTGGGTAAAACAACCGCTTTCGAGCATATCTCTGGATTTGCGGGCGGACTGCTGATGGGATTGATTTTGATTTGATGGAGATTACATATGAACAAACACTTAAAAAATCTCAATCGTATAGAGTTTGTTGTTACAATGGCTTGTACGGGCAGGTGCAAACACTGTTCACAAGGTGATCATAAAAGCTTGGAAACCATTGATAAAATTTTAGCGGCAAATGCAGTACGCAGAATTGCCGAAGAATATGCTATCAAATCCGTTATGACCTTCGGCGGCGAGCCTTTGCTCTGTCCCGAAACCGTTTGTGAAATACATAAAGCCGCAACGGAAATGAACATCCCTCAAAGGCAGCTCATAACCAACGGTTATTTCAGCAAGGATTTTGATAAAATAAAATTTGTTGCTCAAAGGATAATTGAAAGCGGAGTCAATGAAATTCTGCTTTCTGTTGATGCTTTTCATCAGGAAACAATACCGCTTGAATATGTGATGGAATTTGCAAAAACCGTTAATACGGCAGACGTTGATTTCAAAGTTCAGCCTGCGTGGCTTGTGAGCCCCGAAGCCGACAATCCGTACAACTGCAAAACAAGAGAGATTCTTGCCGAATTCAATCATATGGGAATTGAAACGAACGAAGGAAATGTGATATTCCCAAGCGGAAATGCACTGAAATATTTGAGCGAATATTTTGATTTGAACAAAGAAATCAAAAATCCTTATGATGAAGACCCGACAGATATCCGTGCAATCTGTTTCAGCGCAAACGGCGACATCCTCGGCAGTAATATTTATAAACAAGACGTTATTGAAATTTTATCGTCATACAGTCCAAAATAAAAAACAAGCCATACAAGTTGACCTACAATCAGCTTGTATGGCAATTTTTTTGCAAATCTGTGCATACTAAAAACAAGAAAGGACGGTTATATATGAACAAAGAAAAAGATACAAGCAATAAAAACAAAGACAATAT
>JAZLBI010000137.1:0-8284 GCA_045613625.1 Acutalibacteraceae bacterium
ACTATAACAGAGGGATTCACTTGCACTCCCGCAAGGCTCGCAGAAGGCGGCACTCAGGTGATAACCGTTTCATACGGCAAAACTACAACAACATTTACGGTTGAAGTTGCTTCAAAGATTAAGTTCTCAGCAGCAATCGCCGAGCCTTCGGTAACAACAATCAGCTATGGTGACAGCATAATTCTTCACGCGGAGTTAACAGGCAAACTTCCCGCGGGGGCAACCATTGAGTGGTCAACCGATAACGGCAATTTCGAAAAGGTTGCATCAAACGACGGTATGAGCTACAGATTAACGCCCAAATCAAAAGGCGACACAACCGTTAAGCTCAGAGTTGTTTCTGCAAACGGCGAAATCATCGCTGAGGATGAGCAGATTATGACCTCAAAAGCGGGCTTCTTTGATAAAATTATCGGTTTCTTCAAGAGCCTTTTCGGCCTCACCAAAACAATTCCTCAGCTAATCAGAAAAGCGTTTTAATTCAAAAGAGCTGTTCATCCGAACAGCTCTTTTATTTATGTTCTTTTTCTTGACATCTTGTTATCCTGAGAGTAGAATAAATATGTAATAAAATAACGAAGAGAGAAAAATTATGTCTCATAAATCTAACATAAAAACAAACCCCGATGCTTGCCCGCTTGCAAAAAAATGCGGCGGCTGTCAGCTTCAGAATATGAACTATGAGCGTCAGCTTAAATGGAAGCAGGCAAGATGCGAAATTCTGCTGAAAAAATTCGGCAAGGTTGAAAAAATAATCGGAATGAAAAATCCGTATCACTACCGAAACAAAGTTCAGGCGGCTTTCGGCAGAACAAAAAGCGGAAAAATCATTTCGGGCGTTTATCAGTCAGGCAGCCACAGAATAGTTATGGTAGACAGCTGTATGACTGAGGATGAAACCGCAGATAAAATTATTGTTGATATCCGCAATATGCTCCCGAAGTTCAAAATATGGACTTATGATGAAGACAGGGGAACGGGATTTTTGCGCCACGTGCTTGTGAAAAGAGGTTTTTCAAGCGGCGAGGTTATGGTTGTTATCGTTGGCGCAAGCGGTTATTTCCCGATGAAAAAGAAATTCACCGCCGCCCTTCTTGAAATGCACCCCGAAATAACAACGGTTGTGCTCAACATCAACCCGAAAGATACAAATCTTGTTCTCGGCGAGAGGGAAGAAGTTCTCTACGGCGACGGATATATCGAAGATACTCTCTGCGGATGCGTTTTCAGAATTTCACCCAAATCGTTTTATCAGATTAATCCCGCACAGACCGAAAAGCTCTACGGAAAAGCAATGGAGCTTGCACAGCTTAATGAAAATTCGAAGGTGCTTGATGCTTATTGCGGAATCGGAACAATCGGTCTTGTTGCCGCAAAAACAGCGGGAAGTGTTATCGGCGTTGAGCTGAATCCCGATGCTGTTAAGGATGCGATTTCCAATGCCAAGCGCAATAATTCAAAGAACGCCCGTTTTTACTGTGCGGATGCAGGCGACTTTATGCAGGAGCTTGCCGAAAACGGCGAAAGATTCGATGTTGTGTTTATGGATCCGCCCCGCTCGGGCAGCAGCAAAAAGTTTATCGAATCGCTTGCGGTTGCCGCTCCCGAAACAGTTGTTTATATCTCGTGCAACCCCGAAACTCTTGCGAGAGATTTGCAGATGATAACAAAAAAAGGGTATAAAGTCAAAAAAATCTGCCCCGTTGATATGTTCCCTCATACCAATCATATAGAATGTGTCGTTCTTTTGAAACGAGCTGAAAAGTGAAAAAAGCGCAAAAAAATGCAGCTCTTTGCGATAAATTGTTGACACGCTTCGTTATATGAATATATAATAGAAAAAGAAACATTGTTGAGGAGGAAAAATATATGGTTTGTTCAAAATGTGGCTCTCAGATTGATAACTCCTGCGAATTTTGCATGAACTGCGGAACGGCTGTTCAGCGTGGCTATAATGCACCGCCGCCCCCGCCTCCGCAGCCCGTTAATGCCGTGCCCTATAACGGCCAAAACGGTTACGGCTACAACGGAATGCAGGTGAATGCTCTTAACGCAAAGGAATATATAAGCTCGGTGGGCACCTGCCGTCTGCTCGGAATTGTTGCCCTTATATGCGTGCTTCTGACCCAGCCGATTGATATTATCGGCGTTGTTTGTGCAGCTATTGCGATTTCAAAAATCAAAAAGTTGCCCGAAGTTCGCCCGGAACTTCTTGACCCGCAGTCGCTGTATGCATATCAGAAGGCTGAGCGTGAATCCGAGAGTGCAAGAAAGCTTGCGAAGGCAGCGATTATTATTGAAGTTGTATGGCTTTCGGTCAGCGCACTTGTTGCCATCGGCGGCGTGATACTTACTGCGATGGGCGTTGCTTTACCTTTCCTGCCGTTTATAACAGACTTTATCGAAACCATATTTATGTGACGGTATAAGAAGAGGTGAGCGAGATTTTTTGTAAACATTGCGGCAATATGATTGCAGACAGTGCGATGTTTTGCTCTGGATGCGGCGGGATGGTTGAAAGAGCATCGGAGTTCTCACAGCCTTGTATTGTGTATGATGCTGCGTCGTTTTCAATTGCGAAGGAGTATATTGAAGCGGTTCGCTCGGCGAGAGGGCTTTCGATAGCAGGGCTTGTTCTGATGCTTGCGGTTATACCTGTAACATTGCTTTTTATTCTTGTTCCGTTTGCGTTTCTGCTATCGGGCGGAATGGGGATTGCTTCTTGCATATGTGCTGCAGTTTCAACATCAAGGCTCTCAAGAACAAGAAAACTTCCCGTTATTGCTCCGGGAAGAATTGACCCTGTTTCTTATGCAACATATTTTAAATCCCTGAAGGATGCGAAAACCTCAAAAACAATGAACACGGCGGTTTATATTATGGCTGCGCTTGCTGTTGTTGCGATTATCGGTTTTCTTGCTTTGCTTGTTTTGCTCGGAGGAGCAATTCTTGATGCTTCGGGCGGATTCAGCGGCCCTGCATATTATTATTGATTGCAAAACAACTGAAATTTTGTAAAAAACGGTCACAAGACCGACAAAAGGAGAAGTTTAATATGATTTGTAAGAATTGCGGCAATCAGCTTGAAGAATTTGCGGCTTTTTGCGTAAATTGCGGTTCAGCAGTTGAAGTTAAGCCCGCTCAGACACAGCCTGCTGCGGTGAACAATTATACACAGCCCGCTGCACCTGTTGTTGCACCCGCTCAGAATTTCAACGCTGCACCTGTTGCCGAACCCGTTCAGCAGCCCACAGGCAGCGCACCCTATGATGCATCGTCATACCAGCTTGCCAAAGAGTATATGGCGGGCGCAAAAACGGCAAAGACCCTCGCTATTGTGGCCATTGCAATTTATGCTGCAAACTGGGTGCTTGGTATCGGCTCAATAATTCCTTTCCTCGGCATCATAATAGCTTTTGTGTGGATGTTTGTTTCGCTTTTGGGCCGCCCTGCAGCATTTGTCTGTGCAATCATTTCACTTGTAAAGCTTGGAAAAATCAAAAAGATTAAAGAAGTTAACCCCGGCAGCATTGACCCTCAGTCATTCACAAACTATACAAATGCAAAGAATGGCGCAAAGGCAGCCAAAATTATGGACATAATCTATCTTGTTCTCACAATCATTCCCCTTGTGCTTGGCGTTCTTGCCGCAGGTATTGTTCTTGTTATATCTATCTTTGACGGCGGCGACCTCATCGAAGAAATCTTTTGGTTTTTGGAAGATTTTATCGAAGAAATCCTTTATATGATCGGCTTCTGATTTTGATGCTGTGATTAACCTGCGGAGCAATCCGCAGGTTTTTTTATAAAAAAATAAGGCTCACACCTGATGGTGTGAACCTTGTCTGGTGGACCTGATGGGAGTCGAACCCACGACTTCTACAATGCGAATGTAGCACTCTCCCAACTGAGCTACAGGCCCGTATGATAAAAATTATATTCCTTTTTTATTTTTCTGTCAACAAAAATGTTAATTATGCGGCTGAGCCAAGCTCAGTTTTGTTGAAATCGAAAAATTACACTTCACACCTTGCATCCTTTGTTGAATAATGTTATAATAGCCCGCGTAACACAGATACAAATTCTGTAACGTGAAAGAGCAGGTGTGCAATGAAAAAGAAGCTTTTGATGATTATCAACCCTTGTTCGGGCAGAAACAAGAGAAATGACGACCTTGCGGATGCGCTCAGAGTTTTCGGCGCTCACGGATATACGGCAACCGTTCTCAACACAACAAAATCAGGCGATGCAACGCAGTTCGCAAAAGAGCACGGCAGTGGTTATGAGCTTGTTGTGTGCAGGGGAGGCGACGGCACCTTCTGCGAAATGATGAACGGAATAATGACTCTTGAAAACAAGCCTCAGATAGGCTTTGTTCCCGCAGGCACAACAAATGACCTCGCCAACACAATCGGTCTCCCTTCCGATGGCGAAAAGGCGGCAAAGCTTATAATGAAAGAAGCATCAAGACCGAGCGACCTCGGCAGCTTCAACGGCAGATTTTTTACATATGTTGCATCTTTCGGTGCGTTTACCAAATGTTCATATGCAACTTCGCAGAAGCTGAAAAACAAAATAGGCAGAATGGCTTATTTTTACGGCGCGGCAAAAGATATCAAAGATATAAAGCCCGTTCCGATGAAATGTGTTGTTGACGGTGTTGAATATACGGGAAACTATATTTTCGGCTCGATTTCAAACTCATATACTGTTGGAAAAATCATTCATATGAGCGAAGATACCGTTTGCCTCAATGACGGCAAGTTTGAGGTTCTTCTTGCTCAGAATCCGGGCACTGTAAAAGGCTGGCTCGGCTTGGGCGAATGTATACTTAAAAAGAATTTCGAAAACGAAAACCTTGTTTTTGTTCAGGGGTCACATATCGAAATCCAGACCCTTGACGGTTCAAAAGTTCCCTGGACTCTTGACGGAGAATTCGGCGGAGATGTTGACGAGGTTGTGCTCGATGTTCATAAGCACGCATTCAGAATGTTCAGACCTCCTCTTCTTCACGAAATGGAAGGCGCTGAATAATATAATACTATATAATATATCGGGCGGAATCTGATTCTGCCCGATTTTTTTGTTCGGAATATCAGAGATTTCAAAAAAATTTATGATAAAAGCAAAAAAGCTATTGACAGAAACAAAATGTTGTGATAACATATTAAAGCAATTTACGGAGAGATACCGAAGTGGTCATAACGGAACGGTCTTGAAAACCGTCGTACCTTTACGGGTACCGTGGGTTCGAATCCCACTCTCTCCGCCATTTAAAAAGTAATTATATTTCTATATATGTTACCGATTTGGAGAAGTACTCAAGTTGGTGACGAGGCGCCCCTGCTAAGGGCGTAGGTCGGGAAACCGGCGCGGGAGTTCGAGTCTCCCCTTCTCCGCCAAATAAAAAACAGTCCGCAAAGCGGGCTGTTTTTTTGTTTGGCAGAAACGAAGCACGTGTCGGGTACCGGCGTGGGGCGAAGCACCGAAGCGCCGCCTGCGGCGGAAGAAGCGAGGTGCTGAGGTGAAGAAACAAGGAGCATAGCGCCCGCTCCAAGGGAGATATGCGACTATGTTTCTGAGGGGAACGCACTGTATAAGAAATCCAATAAAAGATGGTCAGCCACGAAAAAAGAGCAGTCCGCAAAGCGGGCTGTTTTTTTGTCTTCTGCATTCGGTATCAATTGTGGTTGTTTTTTAAAGCTTGTTGTGTTATATTAATAAATAAAGTTGTTAAAAAGGAGAGATATGATGAAGAGAATCGTTGCATTATTTTTCTTGGTTTTATTTGTAATTAACTTAGCGTCCTGCAGTAAAGCTACATTGTCCCCTGAAAAAGCATATAATCAAGCGGTTGCGTTTCTTGAAGATGAGGACATAATCAATGCAGCAATGTATTTTGGCATGGCATCCGGATATCAAGATGCAAGGGAAAGAAGCTTTGAACTCTGGAACAAAGTTGCGGTCAGAGAAACTTTGTCGGCATCCTTGCTCCATACGGTAGGTTTGAAAACAGACGGCGGGGTTATTGCAGTCGGTTCCGGAACTATGGGCAGATGCGATGTTTTGGGATGGCATGATATTATAGCTGTTTCTGCGGGCTCAGACCATACGGTGGGATTGCGTGCAGACGGTACGGCGGTTGCAACTGCATTTGACTTTGTGCATGAGGGTGTTGATTATTATAACGGCCAATGTGATGTTGACACCTGGGAGGACATTGTGGCAATCTCGGCAGGCAAATATCATACAGTCGGTTTAAAAATGGATGGCACTGTAATTGCAACAAATTATATTGATGTTCCCGAGTATGGGTTAGACGATTATGACAGCCAATGCAATGTGTCGTCCTGGAAGAATATTATAGCGATTTCAGCGGGCGAAAGTCACACAGTGGGGCTTAAGTCCGACGGCACCGTTGTTACTGCCGGCTCCAAAGCATCCGGCGTGTGTGATGTTGATGACTGGACTGATATTACAGCAATATCTGCAGGCGGACATCACACTGTAGGTTTAAAGTCCGATGGCACGGTGGTCGCAACAGGTGATAACGATTACGGGCAGTGCAATGTTGACGGTTGGACTGATATCGTAGCGGTCAGCGCCGGTTATAACCATACTGTAGGTTTGAAATCCGATGGCACTGTGGTTGCAACCGAATATATTGACAACCCTGAAGTTGATTTTGATGACTATGAGGGCTGGTGCGACGTCAATGGCTGGAGCGATATAGTTGCTGTTTCTGTAGGTGAATGGCATACTGTCGGTCTCAAATCTGACGGTACGGTTGTTGCGGTAGGTAAATCTGTAAATGCGGTCGCAGATCCGCTTAGCGGAGCCAAGGGCTATTTGATGGATTTCAGCAAGTGGACAGAAATAAAACTTCCTGAGACAAAATAATTATCCGAAAGCCTGTATGCGAATCTTGGATTGTCGGAGCGATAACCATGCTTAACGCTGAATGATAAACGAAAACAGTCTGCAAAGCAGGCTGTTTTTTTGTTTGGGAGAAACGAAGCCCGTGCCGTGAACTTTCTTGAGCGAAAATGTGTTGACATTAAATCCGACGGTATGTATAATTACAATATTATAATTGTAGTAATCGGAGGCGATTTCAATGGCGAATCAGTGCAGTGTATGCGGTGAGGCTGGCGTTCTGTATATGGCGGAATATACCGCTGAAAACGGAGAAAAAGTTAAAGAGGTTATGTGTTATAAATGTATAGACCAACATAGAAAATCAGGTCGTATGTGCCAGATTCTTCATGTTGCAACGAGAAATGATGTAACAACTGGCGTGAAAGCAAACCCGGTTGCCGTTAAACCTTCCGTTACGCAGAATAATGCGGGTTACGTGAAGCCTTCACAACCTGTTTACAACGCAAATACTGATATGCATTCAAAAATGTCATCGTTCGACTGGACTAAAATTTTCAAAACATCCAATATGGTTCTTCTCGTTGCATCTGTCATCAGCGGAATGATAGGCGGAACGGTTTTGCTGATTGAGGAAGGCTGGGATTTTTTTGCGCTTCTGATAGGAGCCCCTCTCGGCGCCCTGGCGGGTTTTCTTGCTGGAATTGCAACCGTGTCATTTGCAATGGTAATTGTTGAGATTTCGCAGAAACTCAGCGATATCCGCGCGGGGCAGAAAAAGCAGAACGAATTAACCCAAAAGCTTATCGATATACTTGAAGAAAATAAGAACAAGGAATAAAAGAGCTGCAAATGCAACTTCTTATCCTGAGCGAAGAATTTCGGCTTCCGACGGAACATATCGTATTTAAAGAAATCAACAGCTTATGTAATGACAGCCCTTGCGGCTGTCATTTTTGTTTTAAGATATTATGTCTGTATTGTTTTTCTGCACCAACAACAAAAACAACGGCATCTTAAAATTGTCAATACAAGTCAATAAAAAATTCAGGTAAAAACAAAATCAAACAAGAAAACGCAGCAATTAAAGATGTAAAGAAAACAAAATATATATCTATCAAACAATAAAAACATATCAACAACTAAAAGTCCAAACCGCCAAACCCGTTGAAAAACAAGGGATTTGGAGTATTGATGCAGCGAAACCGAAACGCCCGAACCCACAAAACACACGGAAGCGTTGAAAAGAATGGCAAAAAAGATTGAAAAAAGGTGTTGACAAATGGGTCTGGATTTGGTAATATAGTCGAGCACTCCGCAAGAGAGCCGAGTGCGACGCACCTTGAAAATTAAACAACGATTGATTAAATTAACCCTTGAAGATTAATTTGAGTATGTACTTTCAAGT
>JAZLBI010000138.1:0-5151 GCA_045613625.1 Acutalibacteraceae bacterium
AGCTCTCTGCCTGCCCCAGACAATCGGCTCAACCACAGGCGGCATGGTTCTTTACTGCGCAAACGCTATGAAGCGCAACCCCAAGTGTATGCTTTTCTCAGAGCACATCGACTCACTTGCTTGCGCAGGTGCAGTTCTCTCCGCTGTATGGGCAGATGAACCCATGGTCACAGTTGACTGCCTCGGTCAGGAATTCCTTGACTACGTTAAGGACGGAATGAAAATTACCGTTGACGTTGACGGCACAGTTACAGTTGAATAAGACATAAAAAAATGGCTTGTACGGAATTCCGTGCAAGCCTTATTTTTTGCATATAAAATTTATGCGCCTTCTTTGAGACCTCTTTCGAGCCAGATACAACCGATATCCATAGCGCTGTAAAGACCCTTACGCTCTGCCTTTTTGACGATTTTATCCTTCATTCTGACATCGGGGTCTGTATTGACAAGCTGAACAACAACTCTGTCTGCAACCTCTACACCCTTAACCTCACGGGTGGTTGTTATCTGCATAATAACAACATAAGGGTCGCTCATATAACCGTAATAAACAGTTTTTCCGCTTCTTACAAGCGGTCTGCCTTTATACATCAGAAATTTCTTTTTTGCCATAATATCACTCCTTATTCTATTCCGAGATAACACTTAACCATAGCCTGAAGGAGTTCATCTCTGTCGAGCCTTCTGACAAGACTGCGTGCATTATTGTGTGTTGTTATATAGGTGGGGTCCTCTGAGAGGATATAGCCTACAATCTGGCTGATTGAGTTATAACCTTTTTCGTTCAAAGCTTCATAAACGGCGAGAAGATTTTTCTTCATCTCAACCTCATTTTCATCTTTGATCGAAAATTTTATTGTTTTATCAGTCATTTCGGTCACCTCCGTACCAAGATATTATATAACACCTTTTAAAATAAAACAAGGTTTTTTCGAAAATTTATAACGAATATTCAAAAATCCTTAAGAATTATGCTCTGAGAGTAACGCCGATTTTACCGAGATTTGCCAGAACAGCATCTATCCAGCCCTGAACTTCTTCCATCTCAAGAGTTCTGTCCATAGCAGAGAACACAAGGCGAACAGCAATGCTCTTCACGCCGTCTTTCTCATAGGTATCAACAACCTTTGCGCTTTCAAGTTCTGAAAGATTGAGGCTTTCCCAACAAGCTTCAAGGTCTGAATACTTTGTGTTTTCAGCAAGAACAAGAGAAAGGTCATACCAGGTTGACTGCTGTGTGCTGGGTTCGCGGAACATAATTGAATCAGCATCAACAGCGGCAAAAGCATCCATATCGATTTCAAAGCATACTGCTGCAGCTGTTTTGTCAAGCTTTGCACGGTTTGAAGGATGAAGTGCGCAAAGAACACCAACTTTTTCACCGTCAATGATGATTTCGGCAGTGTTCTTGGGATGCTGCCAAGCGTGAGACGGTGCAATCTTTGCATAGCTTGCCTTCTTCTGCTTTATGTTACCGATAATGCAGTTAATGATTTCAACAGCTTTAAGATATGCTGCCTTTTCGTTGCCGCTCTTATCGTAAATAACAGCACCGAGGCGCTTTCTCTCGTTGCAGAGACCGTCTGCGGTAAGACCGTCAACAACTCTGCCGATTTCAAAAATGCTGTATTTATCGGCAAAATCCTTGTTTTCCTGAGCCATAACGAGAAGTGTGGGAAGCATTGAGTTTCGAAGAACACCATTATCGGAGTTTTCGATATTAAGAACCTTTACGTTATCTTCAACTTCGATTCCGAGCTTCTTGAATTTTCTGCCGTCGCACCATACATATGAATGCACTTCGTGGAAGCCGTATTTCTTGACAAGTATATCTTTGATTTCAGCATCTTCAAGCCTTGCATAATCATTGGGAACGGGCTTGAGAGGGCTGCTTGTTGTTGAAATATTGAAGTTGTCATAGCCATAGATACGGGTGATTTCTTCGATGATATCAGCCTTGATAGTAACATCCTTTGTTGCACGCCACGAGGGAACTTTTACGGTATAGTTGCCGTCTGCAAAGTTCACGGCAAAGCCGAGAGCGGTGAGAGTTTTATTGATCTGCTCATCGCTGATATCGATACCTGTGTAACGGTCAACATATTTTTTGTCAAACGAAAGTGAGATTTCGGGATATTTTCTTACATATTCATCTGTAAGCTTTGAAGCAACTTTTGCACCGCTGTCAATATCCTTGACAAGCTTTACAAATCTGCCGACTGCAGTGAGGGTAAGCTCGGGGTCAAGCATCTTTTCATATCTTGCGCTCGCATCTGTTCTGTGACCGAGTCTTGACGATGACTTGCGGATGCTTACGCCGTCAAAGTTTGCGCTTTCAAGCACAACGGAGCCTGTATCCTCAACGATTTCAGACTCAAGACCGCCCATAATGCCTGCAATGCCGACAGGTGTTTCGCCGTTGCAGATCATAAGGGTTTCTTCGTCGATAATTCTTTCAACGCCGTCAAGAGTTGTGAATGTTGTTTTCTCCTTGGGAGTTGTTACAACAATATTATCAATTGCATTGCCCGCAAATGCGTGAGTGGGCTGACCGATTTCAAGCATAATGTAGTTTGTTACGTCTGCAAGAAGATTGATGCCTCTCATACCGCAGTAAAAAAGTCGGATACGCATTTCAAGGGGGCTCTTATTCTTTGTGATGTTATCCATCTTGATGCAGGAATATCTGTAAACAAGATCTTCTCTGCCGATTTTAACATCAACCTTTTCATCGCCGTCATATGAAAGGTCGCCCATCTCGAGAGGTTTAAGCTCTCTGCCTGCAAGAGCAGCAAGCTCTCTTGCTATGCCATAGTGACCCCAGAGGTCGGGGCGGTTTGTGAGCGATTTGTTGTCAACTTCAAAAATAATATCGTCAATGGGGAAAATATCTTTGATGTTTGTGCCGTTTGCAAGCGAGGGATCAAGCTCCATAATGCCTGAATGCTCATCGCTGAGGCCAAGCTCTCTTTCTGAGCAGCACATACCCTCTGATTCAAAGCCTGCTACGGTTGCAATATTAATTTCACCGCCGCACACTCTGCCGCCTGCAAGCGCAAGAGCAACTTTCTGGCCAACTGCAACATTGGGCGCACCGCAAACAATGTTGCAAACCTTTGAACCCGCATCAACCTTAAGAAGATGGAGTTTCTTTGAGTTGGGATGATTTTCAACAGAAAGGATTTCGCCGACAACAACGTTTTCAATATCCGCGCCTTTTTCAATAATATCTTCAACCTCAGCGGTTGCAAGAGTGAAGCTTTCGATAAGCTTTTTGATGTCTATTCCGTCAAGGTCAACATAGTCTTTAATCCAGTTAATCGATACAAACATTGCTTATGCCTCCTTGCTTTCTTCGGGTCTTGTGAATGATTTTTCGGTGAACTGCGAAAGTGATTTAAGATTGCCGCTGTTGAACACACGGATATCTTTAACACCGTATGTCATCATTGCAAGTCTTGTCATACCGAGACCGAAAGCGAAACCGATATATTTTTCGGGGTCGATGCCTGCGGCGGTAAGAACATTGGGATGAATCATGCCGCAGGGGCAAAGCTCAAGCCAGCCCGAATCCTTGCAGGAGGGGCAACCTTTACCCTTACAGATTGTGCACTGAATATCAAGCTCAAAACCGGGTTCAACGAAGGGGAAGAAACCGGGACGGAGTCTTACGGTTATATCCTTCTGGAACACTTCTGAGAGCATTGTTTTCATAAAGTAGATGAGGTTTGAAATCGAGATATCTTTATCAACCATCATACCTTCCATCTGGAAGAATGTGTTTTCATGGCAAGCGTCAATCTTCTCATTTCTGAAGCATCTGCCGGGGAAGATAGCTCTGATGGGATTGCCGTTTTCGAGATTCTGAGCATACTTGCGGAGAATTGTGTTCTGAGCGGCTGAAGTGTGGGTCTTGAGAAGCTGACCTGTGCTCAGATAATAGGTATCCTGCATATCTCTTGCGGGGTGATGCTTGGGAATATTAAGAGCCTCAAAACAGTTGTAGTCATCTGTTATTTCGGAATAATCCTCAATAGTAAAGCCCATGCTGAGGAAAATATTTTCAACTCTGCGGCGGGTGAGAGTTATGGGATGATATGAGCCGAGTTCTGCGTCTGTGGGCATTGATTCATCATAGCTCTCTGCGCTGTCGATAAGCTTCTGCTCTTCAATCGCCTTGATTTCTTCAAGCTTTGATACGATTGCGCCTTCGATAAACTGCTTTGTTTCATTGATTATCTGCCCTGCTTCTTTTTTATGATCGTTGGGCACGTTACGAAGTTCCTGCATAAGAGCTGCAACAGAGCCCTTTTTGCCGAGGAATTCAATTCTGAGCTGCTCGATATCCGCTGTTGCGGCAACGGCAGCAAGCTTTTCTTCAAAAAGCTGCTTTAACTCAAGAGATTTCTGGGTCATTTTTATATCAATCCTTTCATAAATTACATTGCTGTTCCGTGCGATTCGTGAATCGCACTGCCGAGTAGAGATAAATAAAAAATCCCTCATCATCAAAAGATGACGAGGGACGAATCAACTCGCGGTACCACCCTGCATTCACAGCAAAAGCCGTGCACTCTTTATATCCGTAACGGGGATTGCCGTTGCACCCTACTGATATTTCAGGCACACCGCTCACGGGTGAACTTCGGCAAATTCTCACACAATCCGCTTCCAGCCGCCGACGGATTTTCTCTTGAGTGTTTGAAAGATGCTTACTCTCCCGATCTCTGCGTTTATATATATCCATAGCATTTTATCACAAGGATATATAAATTGCAAGAGGTTTATAGTAATTATTTTGAAACAATAAAAAAAATCCGCCGTTCACAGATTGTGAACAGCGGCTTTTTTATATTCATTTTCGCTCATCAGGGGAAGCGGATATGAAACATCGGCAAACTCTGCAAGCCAAACATTTTCTTCAAGAAGAATCTGAGGATTGCGCAGCAATTCGTCATTGACACGCAAAACAGTGCCGCTGACGGGGGCAACAATATCAAACCAATCGCACGATTCAACATCACCCATAATATCCCCCGCCCTGATAAAATCATCTTCATCGCAGAGGTTGATAACAAAATGCTTGCATATTCTGTTTCTGAGCGCATCTGTTATTCCGATTTTTACTCCGTTTTTGCTTTTTTCAACCCA
>JAZLBI010000139.1:0-1509 GCA_045613625.1 Acutalibacteraceae bacterium
TCGCATATAACGAGGGTGTACCTTGCAGAATAAAGAAACTTGAAAACACAAACCACACCGAAATCATTTTCAGCGGTTCAAATAAAAATAAGGTCAGCATCATAACAAAAGCATTTCAGCTTGGCGTTATCAATGTGCTTATCGGAACAAAATCCCTTCTCGGCGAAGGCTGGGATTCACCGAATATCAATTCACTCATTCTTGCAAGCTTTGTCGGCAGTTTTATGCTCTCAAATCAGATGCGAGGAAGAGCAATAAGAATTGATAAGAAGAATCCCGAAAAGGTGTCAAATATCTGGCATCTTGTGACCGTTGAGCCTGATTCAAAAGGCGAAATCATAAGCGACGATTTTGAAACGATGAAACGCCGTTTTGCCTGCTTCCAGGCACCTGCATATAACAGCGACGTTATCGAAAGCGGCACGGACAGAATTGATATTCTCAAAGCACCCTATGACGCAAACGGACTTGAAAGCATCAATAATCAGATGCTCTCTCTTGCCGCTGCAAGGAATGTTATGGCAGGCAGATGGACGGGTGCTGTTAAAGGCAAAGCAAGACCCGAAATTGCCGAAGTCAGCGAAATCCCTGCAGAAGTTCAGCCCGCACAGGCGGTACATAAAAACAAAATCTACGCAATCGTTCTTGCAGTTCTGATTGTCCTTGCAATAATTATTATTGCAACATCGGGATTTTTTGGAGGTTTGCTCGGATTCATCATTGCGGCAATATCTTCTGTATTGCTCATCAAATCCGCATCGGTTGTAATGAAAAATTCATCGCCCGAAAAAACGGTTTCAAATATCTCAAATGCGATTCTCCGCACACTCAAAGAAATTGGTGAAATCGAAAGCAGAGGAGCAACCGTTTCGGTCAGAAAATCCGAAAAGAAGAATACCGTCAACTGTTCGCTTTCCAAGGCAACCGTCAGAGAAAAGAATGTGTTTGCAAAGGCTGTTTCCGAGCTTCTTTCACCCATTGATGACCCGAGATATCTTCTCATCGGCACAAAGGGTATATCAAAACTCACAAGCAGAAACTATGTTCAGAGCTATGCCTGCCCGTCAATTATCGCAGTTAACAAAGAAACGGCAGAAATCCTTGCAAAGAACCTCAAATCCGCAGGCGGCAAATTCGAACTCGTTTTCACAAGAAACAAAAACGGCAGACAAGAACTCTTCAAATGCCGTAAGTATTCTTACATCAATGCAAACAGCAAACTTGTCAAAAATAAAAAGATAGTGAAATAAAAAATCAGGCAACATCATAACGATGTTGCCTGTTCTTTATGTCAAGCGTTATTCCGTTTTATGGTCATTGATAACAAGACCGCTTTCACGCACTCTTACCGCAAGTTCGGTGCGATTACGGAAGCCTGTTTTATCACGCATATTCTGAATGTGTGCTTTCACGGTACGCAGGGACATTCCGAGCTTTTCGGCTATATCCGCATCGGCTTCACCGTCAACAACTTCACGAAGAACAAGAAGTTCTTTTTCCGTGAAATCA
>JAZLBI010000140.1:0-4811 GCA_045613625.1 Acutalibacteraceae bacterium
AAACGATTCGGGCCACAGGCTTGAAAAATTCATATCAAAAGCTGTTCCCGCCCTTCCGAAATCGCTTATGTATAAATACATAAGAACAAAACGCATAAAAGTCAACTCAAAAAAAGGCGATATCGCGCTGAAACTCTCGCAGGGCGATGTTGTTGATATGTATATCAACGATGAATTCTTTGCTCCCGCGGATGAGCATTATGATTTTCTTTCTGCCTCAAAAAAAATTGATATTGTTTATGAGGATGAAAACATTCTTTTGCTTGATAAAAAAGTCGGCGTGCTTTCTCATCCCGATGAAACCGAATACAATGACACTCTCATAACAAGAGTCAAGCGTTATCTTTATGAAAAGGGTGAATATAACCCGAAGGATGAAAATTCGTTTGCGCCTGCACTTGTTAACAGAATAGACCGCAACACGGGCGGGATTGTTATGGCGGCAAAGAACGCAGAAAGCCTGAGAATTCTTAATCAGAAGCTCAAAGACAGAGAAATGGAAAAATATTATCTCTGCGTTATTCACGGCACTTTGAAAAGAAAAGAAGGTCTGCTCAAAGGCTGGCTGATTAAGGATGAAAAGAAAAACAAGGTTGAAGTTTTCACTCAGGAAAAGAAGGGTTCAAAAGAAATTCGCACAAAATATTCGGTTATGAGCGAAAAAGACGGTCTGAGCCTTGTTGAGGTTGAGCTTCTCACGGGAAGAACTCATCAGATAAGAGCTCATTTTTCAAGCATCGGCCATCCCCTTCTCGGCGACGGAAAATACGGAACAAATTCACTCAACAAAGCTTTGGGGTATAAAAAACAGTTTTTATATTCATACCGCCTCAAATTCACCTTCACAAGCGATGCAGGCTGCCTTGAATATCTTAACGGAAAAAGCTTTGAAATACCCGATGTATGGTTCAGAAAAGAATTTATTGACGGAACTCTGACCGCAGGAATCAGGGGTTAATTTGTTAATAACATATAAATTTACAGCAAAAAGCTTGCAAAATCTTTTAAAATAGTATAATATAATGTCATTGTGCCGATTTTGTTCGGTCGGGCATATGATTGCAGAACATCCGCAATCATCAAAACATAAAAGAAAAGGATGAACACTAATGGCTAAAAACGAAACTCCCAAGAGCAAGGCTGAGCTTTACCGCGAAGAGCGTAAGGCAAGAATCGCAAAGGCAGCCAAGCAGAATTCCAAAAATTCAGAAAAGAGAAAAACAGCATCCAAGGCTCTCAAAATCATAGTTACATCAGCGATTGCCATTCTTCTTGTTGCTCTGATTGCAGGCTCATCAATCGTCAGCGCAATCGGTTCTTTGGCTCCCGCCGTTAAAATCGGTGACACAAAGATCTCAGCTACTGAATTCAACTTCTACTATATGGCAGCATTCAACGATGTTGCAAACCAGGCCGCTCAGGCTCAGCAGATGTACGGCTCAAATGTTTTCGGCTTCGACAGCAGCCTTCCCCCCGATGAGCAGGAAACAACAGATGCTGACGGCAACACAATAACATGGGCAGATGTTATCAGAGACAACGCTGTTTCATTCGCTCAGCAGACTATCGGCTACTATAACGAAGCAAAAGCTGCAGGCCTCACCCTCAGCGAAGACGAAAATGCTGAAATAAACGAAACAATCGAAAACTACAGAAAAGAAGCTGCCGATAACGGATACACTCTCAACGCTTATCTCAAGCTTTACTACGGCAACGGCTTCAAAGAGAAAACCTTCAAGAAAATTCTTGAAATTGAATTCCTTGCAAAACAGTTCATCGAAAACAAGCAGACTGAAATCAACGATTCAATCACCGATGATATAATCGAAAAGGAATACAAAGCAAACAAGAAGGATTACGATTACACCGATATCCGTTATTTCACAATCAACTTCAAAACTCTCACAGCTAAAGAAAATGAATCAGCTGACGCTCTCAAGAAGAGACAGAAGGAAGCAAACGACAAGCTTATTGCTGACGCAAAAGAAATTCTTGCAAAAGCAACAGACGACGCAGCATTCATTGAAGCTGTAAAGGCTTATAACAAAAACGATACAGACACATCAAAGAAAACAATCGCTGCAACTTATGCTTCTCTTAAAACAGCTCTCGGCGACGACGGTGCAAAGTGGGCATACGCTGACGGCCGCAAGGCAGGCGATGCAACAGTTATCACAAGTGAAAACGCAGCACACGTTGTATTCTGCATCAAGCCCGCATATAACGCAAACAGCGTAAGCGTTCGTCACTGCCTCATAACAATCGATGCAAAAGATGCAAACAATATCACAGATGCTGAAAAGAAGGCTGCACACAAGAAGGCAACTGAGCTTCTTGAAGGCCTCGGCGATAAAGTTACCGAAGAAAAATTCAGCAAGATGGCAACAGAAAACACCGCTGACGAAGGTTCAGCAGCAAACGGCGGCCTTTATGAAAACATCAGAATCAGCGGCAACTTCGTTGAAAACTTTGAAGCATGGTGCTTCGATCCCGCAAGAAAAGCAGGAGACACAGGCATTGTTGAAACCGAACACGGTTACCACATTATGTATCTTGTAAGCGACAACGAAGACGATCAGGACTGGAAGAACACCATCAAAACAAACAAGGCAAACGATGAACTCACAAAATATCAGGAAGAGCTTTTCGCTGAAGACGGCGCAAACGCAATCATCGAAAAAGAATTCTGGACAAAATATGTTGTTGACAACAGATGCGACCTTATGAGAAAAAGCATCGCAAGATCAAACGCTTCATATTAATCAAAGCATAACAAAACCCCTGAAGGATTAACCTTCAGGGGTTTTTCTTATTCAATCAATCAGAACACCATTGAAATGAGGCCTGAGAAAATGCCGCAGAACTTTGTGATTGCGCGAAGGAATTCGCCGAAACCAACAATAAACTTTGCGCCGATAACGCTGATTCCCGCATCCTCTGCAAACTCGGGATTATCGATTGCAAACTGATTAACGGTTACCTGCTCTGTTTCAAAGGTTGAAAGATCATTCTCATTAAGAGTAATCATTCTCATACCTCTTGAAAACTCGCTGCCGTATGAGTGATATGTTGCACCGCCTGTGTTGATAATCTTTATGCCGTCAACTTCTGTTGTGAATGTATTGGGATGGTCGTGACCTGAGAAGATAGCAAGCATATCGCCTCTTTCAACCATTGCGTCAAACTGACCGTAGTTATAATAACCGGGGCAAGGGAACTCGAAAAGGAAGCCGTCTTCAATGTTTTCAAGTCTGGGGAAGAACGAATATGTCTTTCCGTTATATGAAGGAGTAAGTTCGCCGAGGTTTACGCTTGATTCATAGAAGAGAGCATCGAAAACTTCGCCAACAATGATATGCTGGAAAGCCATTGCGGGAACCTTTTTGCCGTTTGCTGCTTCTGCAGCCTTGCTTGTTTCTTTATACCATTCGATCTGGTCTTCGTTAACGCAGTCATAACCGAGGCCGAGTTCAACGCCGTTTTCATCTCTTACATAATCGTTTGAGTCAAACATATAGAGCATAAACTTTGTTTCATCGCTCTTTGAACCGAGAATGGGAAGAGCGTGGGTTGCTGTGCCTGCAAGGTCAGGGTCAGCATCATAAGCGAGGCAGTATTTGCCGCCCGCCTGCTGATAAACAGCAAGCTGTTCATCATCGGTCAGATCCTGCTGATGATCGTGGTTACCGAAAGTAACTGTGAAATATGTTTCATTAGCAACAAAAATATCAACAATTTCCTTTATGCCGTTTGCCATATTTTTATCTGCAACAACATTATCACCGCCAAGAATAACAAGGTCGGGCTGATAAGCCTTTATTGATGCATCAATGAATTTGAGCATTGTTTCTGTTGCGGGGAATTCATCCTGACAGTCTGCAAGATGCATAATTTTGAATTCTCCGTTTTCATCAAATCTGAGATTTGTTTCCGCTGCAGATGCGCTTACGGAGAATGCTGCGCCAATCACAATAATAAGTGCAAGCGCAAATGAGAAAATGCGTTTTTTCATTTTTTTGCCTCCTAAAAATATAATGTATATATTTTATAATATTTATAAGATAAAGTCAATCGGAACAAGAGAAATATATTGACATTAAGCGATGTTCGTGTATAATAATTTAGGAGTTATTCTCAAATTCGGAGGTAACAAAATGAGAGTTTATAATACTCACCAAAGAAAAACACTTATAGATTTTCTTCAGACAAACAGTTCAACCGCTTTCACGATTGAAGAAATAATAAACGGGCTTGGCAACAGTGAAATAAGCCGCAGCACCGCTTACAGACTTATGACGAAGCTTGTTGAAGACGGTCTTGTTCATCGCTCCGTTAAGGGCAACAGCCGCAATTTTGTTTATCAATATATCAGCGAAAGCAGATGTGAGGGGCATCTTCATATGAAATGCACCGATTGCGGCAAGGTTTATCATCTTGACAGTGGAACAACTCTTCAGATTCAGAGCAAAATCAAAAACGACACAAGTTTTGAAATCGATAACCACAGCATTCTGCTCGGCAAATGCAGCATGTGCAAATAATCGGAGGAAAAATGAAAAGAATTATTTCAATATTATTAATCGCTGTTTCGGCGTCATTGATTTTCAGCTCATGCTCGTCTGCACCGCAAAAAAGCGATTCGCTGAGCATAGTCTGCACAACCTTTCCGCAATATGATTTCATCCGAAACATTATCGGAAACGATGACTGCATCACTCTTCTTCTCGATGACGGCGGCGACCTTCACAGCTATGAGCCCAACGCTCAGGATATTATCGCCATCGGCTCTGCAGACCTTTTTGTTTATGAAG
>JAZLBI010000141.1:0-2422 GCA_045613625.1 Acutalibacteraceae bacterium
TTCAATGCGGTTGATGAAATAAAAAACCAACCGCTGAACACGGATTTTTTCCTTATGAAAGCCACATCTTCCCTTATGCTTCACGACAGCAAAAAGAGCGGCAAACCGATTATCGGCAATGACGGACTTGTTGATGTTGACTCCGCAAAGCATCCGTCAACCGAGCCGTTCAAAGAGTTTGACAGAAATGATATAAGGTCAGGAATGTGGAACGTTATGCCCGTGAGCATCGGCGATCACGGAACTCCCATAGGACTTTTTGCCGATAAGAACGAAACCCGTATGTTTTATAATAACCATATTCTTCTGCTTTCTTATGCTGAAAAAAAGAATGCAGAAACGGTAAGTTTATGATATAATTTGTGACGAGGTGTTTATTATGGCAAAAATACTTATAGTTGAAGATAATCAGGATTTCAACAGAGCGGTTTCAACCTATCTTTCACAATACGGTCACGATGTTTTCAGCGCTTATAATGCAAACGAAGCTTATGACATTCTTTATGAAAATCAGATAGAGCTTATCATTTCCGATATTATGATGCCCGGTGCAGACGGATTTGAGTTTGCAACTGCCGTTCGTGAAACCAACAAAGAAATACCTATTCTTTTTGTTACCGCAAGGGATGATTTTATGTCAAAGCGAATGGGATACGGCATCGGCATTGACGATTATATGGTTAAACCCATTGACCTTGACGAGCTTAATCTCAGAATAGGAGCTTTGCTCCGCAGGGCAAAAATTGCCGTCAGCAAAAAAGTTGTTATCGGTAAGCTTGTTCTTGATGCGGAGGAGCATTCGGCATATTACGGTGACGATGAAATTCAGCTGACCGTTCGTGAATTCAACATCATTTTCAAAATGCTTTCATACCCCAAGAAAACTTTCACCCGTTCACAGCTTATGGATGAATTTTGGGATGTTGATACCAACTCAAGCACAAGAACGGTTGACGTTTATATGACAAAGCTCCGTGAAAAATTCTCGGTCTGCGATGAATTTGAAATTGTAACAGTTCACGGTCTCGGCTATAAGGCGGTGCTGAAATGATTAAAAAGGTGTTATTTGTTTTTTACAGATTTGCCCTGTTCTTTTCGGTTGTCGCCTTTGTTATATCCTGTAGCCTTACGCTTTTTCTTAATATTCTACAGCAGAACACAGGAATTGTTTACACCAGAGAAAACATAACTTTTGCTGCTGTTTTTACATTTTATAACGCCTTGTTCCTCGGTCTTATTTTTACTGTCTTTGATTTTATAAGAAGAAAAATTCTTGTTAAGAGACCCGTTAAGAAAATTCACGATTTTACAGAAAAATTAACCCACGGCGATTTCAAAACACGCCTTCAGCCCATAAGAATCGGTGAATACAACACGGTTGTTGCTGATCTTAATCAGATGGCGGAAGAGCTTTCAAGCATCGAAACATTAAGAACGGATTTTGTTTCGAATGTTTCTCACGAACTGAAAACGCCCCTTGCAGTTTTGCAGAATTACGGTGCTCTGCTTGAAGAACCGAATCTTTCCGAAGAAAAACGTATTGAATATGCAAAATCAATCAACCGTGTAACAAAACATCTTTCGGAGCTTGTAACCAATATTCTGAAACTTAATAAACTTGAAGCACAGAAGCTCTCGCCGTCATTAAGAAAATGCAATGTCAGCGAAACCCTCTGTGAATGCCTTATAACATTCGAAAGGGAGTGGGATATCAAAAATCTTGAAATTGATACAGATATTGAAGAAGATGTTTATATCAGCAGTGATCCCGAAATGCTTATGATTATATGGGCAAATCTTTTTTCAAATGCTCTCAAATTTACTCCGAACGGTGGAAAAATAGGCGTAAATTTGAAAAAGAACGGCAATAACGTTACCGTCAGCGTTTCGGACACGGGTTGCGGAATGAATGAAGCAACAATGGCGCGTATCTTTGATAAATTCTATCAGGGTGACACATCTCATTCAGAAAAAGGCAACGGCCTCGGACTTGCGCTTGTTAAAAGAGTTATTGATATGCACGGTGCAGAAATCGAAGTTGAAAGCGCACCCGGTGCGGGAAGCACATTTACCGTAAAACTTAAAGCGGATTAACAAAACAAAAACATAATTATATCATTTTGAAAATCTTCACTGTGTAAGATATACTCAAATCAATCAGGAGGATAAAAATGAACGAAAAAAAGAAATATTCCTACTCTTATTCAGCACAGGAAAATAAGGAAATCAAAAGGATAAGAGAAAAATATACAGAACCGAGCGAAAGAGAAACAAAGCTTGAACAGCTTCACAGACTGGATGAGAGTGTCACAAAATCTGCACAGGCAGTTTCGCTCACTGTCGGAATACTCGGTGCTCTGATTCTCGGTTTGGGAATGAGCTGCATTATGGTATGGTCAGAAAAAATGTTTATACCCGGCAT
>JAZLBI010000142.1:0-2178 GCA_045613625.1 Acutalibacteraceae bacterium
CATTGCAATTATCGGCAAAACATCTTATGAATACATTACCGCTATGACAGGCGCACTTGTCAGCGGAAATGTTTTTGTTCCGTTTGCTCCCAACACCACTGTTGAAGAAGGCGTAAATCTTTTTGAAGCGGGTGATAACGAAGCTCTGTTTTATGAGAATGAATTTGCCGAAACTGCAAAAGCAATCGCTGAAAAATACGGCAAACTCAGAGTTCTTGTAAATATGGGTAATGCCGATTGGTTTGCGGATATTTATAAAAATTACGGCGCAGATTCGGAATATGCTTCACTTTCCGAAATCGAGCTCAACCCCGAAGACTGTGCAACAATTATTTACACCTCGGGAACAACTGGCAAAAGAAAAGGCGTTATGCTTTCATCTTCAAACCTTATTGCCAACATTACATATACGGAATTTGAACACGAAAGAGATGAGGTTCTTCTCTCTGTTCTTCCTATGCATCATATCTTCTGTTTCACAAGCGACTATTTCAAATCACTTCTTGAAGGCTTTACTGTTTGCCTTAACGGAGAATTGAGCAATATCGGAAAGAATCTTGCGATATTCCAGCCCACAACAATGAGATTGGTTCCGATGATTTGCGAAACTCTCATAAGAAAAGTCAACATTCTTCACAAAAGATTCCCTCAGCTTACCCCCAGAGAGGCTGCTGAAAAAGTGTTCGGCAAAAACATAAATTGGATCGCCTGCGGCGGTGCATATGTTGCTCCGAGCCTTATTGATGAATACGGCAAATACGGAATTCTGCTTCGTCAGGGTTACGGTATGACCGAAACAAGCCCCAAAATCACAACGGGTGATAACGGCAACAATCATAAATATTCAAGCGGCAAGCTTATGAAGAGCATTTTTGACACAAGAATTGTTGACGGCGAAATTCAGGTCAAGGGCAAGTCAGTTATGATGGGTTATTACAAAATGCCCGAAGAAACCGCAGCCGCATTTACCGAAGACGGATATCTCAAAACAGGCGACCTCGGCAGAATCAGCGATGACGGCGAGCATCTTTATGTTACGGGAAGAATCAAGAATCTTATCATTCTTTCAAACGGAGAAAATGTTTCACCCGAAGAAATCGAAATGAAGTTTGCGGATGAAAAAGTCATTAAAGAAATTGTTGTAAGCGGTGAAAACGACAGAATAGTTGCCGAAATCTTCCCCGACACGGAATTTGCAGCAATGATGGGCATTGAAGATATTGAAGCATATCTTAACGAAAAGATAAAAGAAGCAAATATCGGCGAAAAACCCGAAAGAGAAATTGCTTCTCTTCGTATAAGAGAAACTCCCTTCCCCAAAACATCATCAAATAAAATCAAGAGAAACAATGTTAACTTCTGAAATATGGAGGGCAGAAAATGAAAATCAAGCTTAAAGACGGCAAAAAGGTCAGCGCATATCCGCTTATCCCCGCACAGTCACTTATGCTCTATCTTTCTGAGCATCACAGCACCGATGCCCCCGTTCTTAATATTGTTACGGGTTACTATTGGCAGGGTGAATTTGACACCGAGATTATGAAAGAAGCACTTTATGAAGCTATGGACAGATGTGATGCAATCCGTCTGCGTTTCACAAGAAAGCCTTTCAACAAAGTTTATCAGTATCTCGCACAGGAGCATGAAATTGAAATCATTGAAGAAGATATTTCCGAAATGAAATGGGATTATGCTCACGAATTTCTTAAAAACCGTTCTCATTCAATCATTGATATGTGGGACAAACCCGTTAATGAAATAAGAATTCTGCATCTTGAAAATAATTATCACGGCATTTATATGAAGCTTCACCACCTTGCGTTTGACGGTTATTCTTCAAAGCTTTTCCTTGCGGATGCTCTTTCAATTTATCTTCACAAAAAATACGGTACGGCATATCCCAAGCCCATGAGAAGATACAGAGATATGGTTGAAAAGGAGCTGGAATATAAGAAGTTGGAACAGCACAAAAAGGATAAAGAATTCTGGAAAGGCACAATAAAAAACCATCCCGAACCTATCTATACCGACTATGTACGTCCGAGCAGACTTCTTCAGCAGAGAATCGAAAAGAATAAACCCAATCTCCGAAAAGCGGAAGTTCTTGATGCAAACCCCGAATCAAGAACAATCAAATTCAGCCTTGATGCAGAAACATCGGAAAAGCTGCTCAGAATG
>JAZLBI010000143.1:0-1649 GCA_045613625.1 Acutalibacteraceae bacterium
CTGTCAAGAATATCTCTGCCCGAATCAAAGAAGAAAAGAGCGTCCTTAACTTTACCGTCAGCGCCGAGAATATTGACTGTATAGTTTCCGTAACCGAAAAGCTCCTCAGGTCCGTGCTTCGCAAGACAATGCTCATAATCCGAAAGGCTCTTCATAAGAAGATACTTATAGAAGCCCTTCTCCTCCCTGACCTCGTGATTGCCGAAAACATAAGTCCAGTAAACTCCGAGTTCTTCCATCATTCTTGCAAACTGTATAGCTTCAATCTGCTGATACTTGCCGAGAATAACGTCGCCCGTAAGCACAACAAGGTCAGGTTTTACGTCTTTGATATGCTTTACAAACATCTCAACCGTTTTGTTGTTCATATCCAGATCATCGTCGAAATGAAAATCTGTTGATGAAATGATTACAAAATCGCTGTCATCGATTGTTCCGTCGGGATTGAATTTAGCGATCGTTGTTGAATAATCGTTTTCGCTGACTTTCTTTACGCTTGTGCCGACGTGTTCAACAACAGGAAGCTTGCTGAAAAGCGATTTAGGTTTTTTACCTTTGGTGATTTTGTTTACTGCGTACGCACCTGAAAGATATATTTTTATAAGGCTCTGTCTGAAAAAAGCCCAGGCTTTATACATATTTTTCATCTCCGTTTCATTTATTAATAAAAGGATACTCTTTTGGCGGTAATATGTCAATGCGAAAAAAGATTTTAAATTGTATTTTTCTGTCAGAACTTTAAATGTTTGAATCATTTCGAACGAATTTTGCGAAATTTTTACTATCTGTTGTGTATATAATGTTTGACAACGACAATATGTTGTGTTATAATACAATAAAGATGAAAAATATCAAATTTCATCGAACATTTGTATTGACAAACGAATGTTCACCTGCTATAATAAGCTTGCAAGAACAAATGTTTCTTGCTTGAAACGGAGGAATAAAAATGACATTTACAGATATAATCAGAACAATTTTCGAATTCAGCGCAGTAGTGCTTCTCATCGTAGGATTCATTAAAGAAAAGAAAATTGCGGCTTTTGAAGCAAAGCTTTTCAGAGCAATCAAAATCCATCTTCGCAACCGTCGTCGCCGCAAGCAGGCTGAAATTGCAAGAGCATACGCAAATGCTCAGACCAGAGCTCCTGCGGACATCGAAGAGGTTGCTCCCGTTATTTCAATTACAGAAGCAAAAAGATTTGTTAACCACGTTGCATAAAGCCGAGGCACGTTGAGCAGAACCGTTCTGCCGACGTGCCCTTTTTATTTATTACAATCGGGTTGATTTTTATATGATTATGTGATAAACTCGGTATATGAATATTTTTAAATTTTTTAATTCGAAAAAGCTGACCGCAGTTTTTCTTGTTCTGTGCATCACTCTCGGGTTTGCAGGCTGCTCCGTCAAGGACAAGCTCATCGGTATTCTTGACAGGGAAACGCAGGTGCAGGAAAGAGAAACGGTAAGAGTAACCTTCCCCGAAGGTTCAAACGTTATTCAGATTGCCGAAAAGCTTGAGGAAAACGGTGTTTGCGTTTCGCAGGATTTCCTGACGCTCGCAAATGACATTGAGTTTCTTAAAAGCTTTCCGATTTTTGAAAACGTTGACCTTGAAGGACGTACTTTCGCCGCTGAAGGCTATCTT
>JAZLBI010000144.1:0-1773 GCA_045613625.1 Acutalibacteraceae bacterium
TCTGTTGACATAATCGGGAATAAGTACACCTGTTCCGCAGGCAACATCAAGAACGGTTTTACCTTCCGTAATCCCGGCAATGTCCAGAATTTTATCAATTTTCCATTGAACCTTAAGCATATCCGCGTCCCAAGATTCGGCACACGAATCGAAAAATGATACGATTTCTTTTTTATCCATAATAATCCTTTACTGAATCGATTTTTATATGTTTATTACTTGAATTATACCATTATATATAGCGTAAAAACAACTTGTATTTAGCAGTTCAAATTCCACTCAATCGGTAGGGGGAGAGTGAACACACAAAACAGCAGTGAAAAAAGTTTGATAATTTCTTGGTTGTTCATTCATTAAAGCAAAACAGAGTAAATTTCTTCACCGCCGTTTACAAAAACTTCTAAAATATATCTGTCACGGATGATTTTAATGTCATTGATTTTGCCTTTATAAACAACGCTCTTGCGCCCGTCACGCTTGATTCTGAATCCGTTTACCGTGCGAATAAGAGCAGGGTCACTGTCTTTCACCAGGTGTTGAACTTCTTCAACGGGATAACCCGTTATTTTGCCGTCGGTTAACCTGATTTCACGTGGGACTGACATACATCCGATATCCTTCTTGCGGTAACCGGCATAATTCCAGCCGGGAAGCCACGATATGAGAATCGTTCTCCCTTTGCTGTCAAGAAAAACCTGACCTGCATATTGGTCGGGACCTTTGTCAACCTCACCCGTATGTTCGGGGATGAATTTACTGCCGTCAAAAGTTCCGTACATCACCGAAAAACTGTGGCCGTCAGCCTTGCAGACGGATGCTGTAAGAAGATATTTATCTCCCGATTTCATAAAAGACGGGCACTCGGCAAATCTTGAGTTTTCCCACTCACAAAGAATGCCTTTGTAATTCCAGTTAAATAGGTCATCGCTTTCATAAAGCAGAAGATTTGCTGTTTTCTTATCGTGATTACCCGATGCAATTACGCAATAATACTTACCGTCGGAATAACACACGGCAGGGTCACGGAAATCGGGACAGCCGTCAGACGGATAACCGTTGATTATCGGATTGCCTTCATATTTTTCAAAGCTTATGCCGTCATCGGAATATGCGACGCTGACGGACTGGATACCGTCGTGAATGGATGCATAAAAGAGAAAAAGTCTGTTGTCTTTTACGATAGCCGTACCCGACCAGCATCCGTCTTTGTCATACGGCATATCGGGAAAAAGTGCAACGGGAAGCTCTTCAAATTCAAGAAAATCCTTTGTTCTTGCGTGTCCCCAATGCATATTTTCCTGCCACGGTTTTTCAAAATTCGGTGAATGCTGATAAAAAATATGATAATATCCGTCAAAAAACACAAGTCCGTTAGGGTCGTTTATCCAACCCTTTCGGGTTGCAAAATGATACTTGGGCGGTACTCTGTAATTCATATTCCACCTCTCATTTGTTAAAATATATTTTCAATAAAATCTTTGCAGAAACAGTCTCATTTCTGATTTGTATTTATTGATTTAATTATAATTCGCACTGTTTGTTTTTGCAACACTTGAATTTGAAACGGAATTTATATATAATTCTGTATTGAATAACAGAAAAAGAGGGACGATATGAAATATCTGTTTTGCTATTTTGTAGGAAATAAACCTGAAGAAGAAAGGGTGCATTTTTCTGTATCAACTGACGGATATAATTTTGAAGCACTTAACAATAATGAAACTGTTATTGAGCAAAAGCTCGGCAAAAAGTGTTGCCGTGACCCTTTTATAT
>JAZLBI010000145.1:0-2725 GCA_045613625.1 Acutalibacteraceae bacterium
TGAGAACATCTTCTCTGCCTGTTCTTCTTGCGGTTTTCCAGATTTTGTCATAAATTGTTTCAACAACAAGCGGGACACCCGAGAAATTATAAGGCTTGATTCTGACAAGATCTTTCTGAATATCTTTTATGCTGACGCACATATAGCCCCATTCAATAACGATGTATGTTGCAAAAAGTGCGCTGACCCAGGCATATGTATGGTTAAGAGGGATGAATCCGATAACGTGTCTGCCCGTATGCGCACGGCAGGCGGATGAACAGTTGCTTGCAATGTTTTTATGAGAAAGCATAACGCCCTTGCTTTTTGCGGTTGTACCTGATGTGTAAGAAATGCAGGCGAGATCTTCAGGTTTCACCTCGATATCCTCAAAGGATTTGTCACCGCCGTCATAGATTTCAAGACCTTTTTCAATAAAACCATCAAAATCATCAATGCAGAACCAGTCTCTGACAGGCATATTTGCATCTTTCTTGAATTCTTCAACCATTGAAGAAAACTTGGCGGTATAAACAAGAGCATCGCATCCGCAACGGATAAGCTGGTCTGCAAGGTCTTCGGCAGGAAGCTTGTAATCCATAGGAACAACAATATTACCGCCACAAAGGGTTGCATAATAAGCAATTACCCATTCGATAACATTCTCGCCGATAATTGCAATTTTTTTTTGTTCAACAAGACCGAGCGATTTGAAATATGTTCCGAGACCGCAGATTTTGCGCCACATCTGATTGTAGTTCAGCTCGCACATATTCTTTTCTCGGTCAAGATACATAACCATTTTCTTATCACCGCCACGCTTTGTACCTGTGACGATTATTTCTTTCAGCGTACTGTAATCGGGTATATTGGGATTGCCGAGATTCTTATGCTGTTTTTTCATGATTCCACTCCGTTTTATCAAATTTTATCCTACTGTACATATAAAATCGACTTCACCGTAACCTTTTTTTACGGTTGCACCAATCGGTGAATTTTTCACATCAATGCGAAGATTTTCAATATTAATGCAAACGGTATAAGACCATTCTCCGCTTTCGATGATGCCGTCTTTATTAACTTTAACCTTGAGCTTTGGGTTTGAATATTTCAGACTTATATCAGCATCATCAAATCCGATATCGAGTTTCGGAAACTCTGCCTGAACAACAGCCAGATCGCCGACGACGGAAATAGCATGACCAACCGTACCCGATTTTTCTTCGCCGTGAGCACCGTCAGTCTGTTCTTTCATTTTAATTTCGACAACGGTATAAGCACCGTCTTTATATGCTTTTACACTTGTTGTGTCAGACAATTCAAGATTATCAAATCCGCCTGTTATGCCGTCAAATTCTGTGGAGTTCTTTTCAAGAGCGGCAATAAAAAACGGCATACAGAAATCAATAAATCCGCCAAGTGCGCCGTCTCCGTCATTAACAGTAAGCTCTTTAAGCGTCATTTTCTTGACAGATTTTGTTCTGCTTTGGCTTTTAGCGGCAGCCGTTTTATAAAATTCAATGATTTCTTCGTCAGACCATTCCGAAGGGTCGTTTTCGACAACAGTTGTTTCTGTATTTGGCTGTGAAGCTGATGTTACAGATGATAATTCCGTTTCGGTAATGGTTTCTGTTGACGTTTCGCTGTGTATTAATGTTGAATGAACTGACGTTTCTGTGTTTTGTTGATACGTTGTTTCCGATTCAATTCCTGTTTCTTCATTGTTTTGACACGAAGCCAATGCAATCAGCATTGTTAACGACAACAAAACTGATATGAACTTTTTCATGTTATCTCTCCGATAAATCGCAAAATACGACATTATAATTTCAGTAATTATATTAATTCTGTGTTTGGCTTGTGTTTTCAAAAGGTTAACGAAATGTTAAAGAAAAAAGCAAGCAGCCGTTAAGCTGCTCGCTTTAAAGATAGGAGACTTTGTTTCGCATCAGTTATTCATTATTTTATCGCTCAAAGAAATGATTTCGTTTGAATATTTCTTGCGGCATGAAGCGAGAATTTTCTTGTAAACGGGATAATTGATAATCGCCATAAGCATACCGACAATACCTATAACAACTCCGGGAATCATAGCATCTGCCATACCGATTGTTTCCCCGATATCTGTCATAACAAGACTCATGCCGCTTCCCATGATTATTGCCGAAAGGCTTCCGAAAACATAGCCAAAAACAATTGCAGGCTTCTTAACCTTTGCATCAAGTTTTTTTAGGGCGTCAAGCTGTGTGTTTTCTTTCTCTGTGTACTGTGTTCTGATTTTCTGCACGATAAATTCTTTGTCATTTCTGTTCATTTTTGTTTGCTCCTTTCGTGTTTTGCAGGCTTATTATATATCCCGTATGTTTGCAAAACTTTCAGGAATTATTTTGCTGTTATTTGAATTATGTTAATGTTTTGTTGAAAAAGCCGACAACACCACAATGATGTTGTCGGCTAAAAAAGTTATCTTATATCAGATAACGGAGTATAGTCCGTGTTGTTTCTCAAATATTCTTCTATTTTGCCGGTTAAGAGTAGTCTGACATAACTCATTGGTTCGTTGTAGATGAGATAATCAAGTTCGGATGTTTCGTACATATTGTTTGCATATTCGTTTTCAACGGCAATGCAGTCGATTGACACCATTGAGCCGCCAGTTAATTTCACATCAACGCAGGCAGTATCGATATTAAATTCACAAGAAATAATGTTATTAATCATAAATAAAAAAACTCTTTTTATTTGT
>JAZLBI010000146.1:0-2064 GCA_045613625.1 Acutalibacteraceae bacterium
TAAACATTTTCACCATTTATAACACGCTTAACAATCTCATCGATTCTTCCGTTTGCACCGATGCCGACAACAGCATCAATTTCAGGAATTTCCTTAAGAATTTCATCTTTATAACGCTGGGCAAGACAACCTGTTACAATTATTTTCTTAACTATACCCTCTTCTTTGAGTTGAGCCATTTCAAAAATATTTTCAATCGCTTCCTGCTTTGCGGCATCAATGAATCCGCAAGTATTGATAACAACAGCATCAACGCCTTCGTAGCAATCGGCGATCATAAATTCATTACTGTCAAGCTTTGCAAGCATTCTTTCGGCATCAACCTGGTTTTTGGGGCATCCGAGAGAAATCATTCCGATTTTATACATTAATCAATATCCTCCGTTTCAATCTCTAATCTGCGAAATGCGCAATTTATATCCGACCATCTGTATCCGAGGCGTTGAAGAGCCGCGATTGTTCGGCGCACGCCTTTTTCATCAGATATTTTCCTTGAAAATTTGGTGTTCAATAAGTCTATAATACGCAAAACAGGGTCAAAGTCAAGAGTTTCCGTAACATTATCGGCAATTTCTCCGGAAATACCCTTTCGTATAAGCTCAGTTCTGATGGCGCGGATATTCATACCTTTATGTTCGATAAGGCTTTCGGCATAATATTGAGCAAAGCGTTCATCATTTATATATCCGTATTCAATAAGCTTTTCAACAGCATTTTCGGCATATGAGCGTTTATGCCCTTTCTGAACAAGCTTTGTGACGGTTTCTTTAGCACTGTGGTCACGGTAAGAGAGAATACGCAAACCCGCTATGAATGCGCAACGGGAGCCGACGGCTTCATAAAAAGCCGTCAACTCCTCATCATTATCAATACAATCCTTGCCGTGATAGGGGCTGCTGAACCAATATTCGGCATCAACGGTGAAAACATATTCGCCGTCGCAAGAAATATGTATTTTATTCTGTTTTCCTTGTTTAACAGACAGTTTCATAATTATTCGTCATCATCAACAACAATATCAAGCCTTGCTCTTGCGCTTGCCTTTGTGATGGGTGCGGCCATCTCGGGCGCCGCAGCAGGAGCCTTTGAATTTTTCACTTTGGCATCTTCGGCAGCCTTTGACATTGCTGCAACAATCTTATTTTCGATTTCTTCAGCAAGCTCAGGTGAATTCAGGAGAAGCTCCTTAACATTATCCCGACCCTGTCCGAGACGCATATCGCCGTAAGAGAACCATGCTCCGCTCTTCTGGATGATATTAAATTTAACACCGATATCAACCATTTCACCGACTTTGGATATACCTTTGCCATACATAATATCAAATTCTGCCTCTTTGAACGGAGGAGCAACTTTGTTTTTGACAATCTTACATCTTGTTCTGTTGCCGATAACCTCATTGCCGGCGCCTTTAAGAGCTTCGGTGCGGCGAACATCGATACGCATTGTTGCATAGAACTTAAGCGCTCTGCCGCCTGTTGTTACTTCAGGGCTGCCGTAAATAACGCCAACTTTTTCACGAAGCTGGTTGATAAATATAATAATTGTATTGGATTTTGCAACGGCACCTGCAATTTTTCTGAGAGCCTGTGACATAAGTCTTGCATGAGCACCAACATGAGAATCGCCCATTTCACCTTCAATTTCAGAACGCGGAACAAGAGCTGCAACCGAGTCGATTACAACAATATCAAGCGCACCTGATCTGACAAGAGCCTCTGCAATTTCAAGAGCCTGCTCGCCGTTATCGGGCTGGGAAACAAGAAGCGAATCAACATCAACGCCGAGATTTGATGCATATGCGGGGTCAAGAGCGTGTTCAGCATCGATAAAAGCAGCTTCGCCGCCGTTTTTCTGAGCCTGAGCAACAGCAGAAAGAGCAAGTGTTGTTTTACCCGAAGATTCAGGGCCGTATATTTCAACAATTCTTCCCTTGGGCAAACCGCCGATACCCGTTGCGGCATCAAGTGTTATCGAACCAGTTGAAACAGCGGCAACATTCATACCGGTGTTTTCGCCCAATCTCATAATAGTTCCCTTGCCGTATTGCTTTTCAATCTGAGC
>JAZLBI010000147.1:0-2499 GCA_045613625.1 Acutalibacteraceae bacterium
CAGAAGCTTCTTATTCCGATGAATATGCGTGTCGGATGCCTGATTGTAACAGGCAAAGGTAATCCTGATTGGAATTTTTCTGCCCCGCACGGTGCAGGAAGGCTTGTAAGCAGGGGAGAAGCGAAAGAATTGTTTACCGAAGAAGAATATCATAAAGAAATGGAAGGAATTTATACAACTTCAGCGAACATTTCAACAATTGATGAATCTCCGATGGCATATAAGCCGATGGATGAAATTATGAGGCTGATTGAGCCTACGGTTGAAATTAACAAAATTATTAAACCTGTTTATAATTTCAAAGCATCAAAAAAATAAGAAAAAGCTTGTACGGATACCGTACAAGCTTTTTTGTTACATATCAGCTAATTCTTTATAATTATCCTTAAGAGACGAATAAAGCGAAGTATACATTTTATGATATTTGCGATATGTTTTTGTGCTTTCTTCATCGGGATTTGTGATGCTTGAATCTGCAGAAATCATTTTTTCGCAGGCTGTTTTAACATCTGGATATATCCCCGAGCCAACAGCCGCAAGGATTGCAACACCAAGCGCGGGCGCATCGGATGATTTTGATGTTACCGCAGGTATCGCAAACGTGTTGCATATCATATTTTTCCAAAGTTTGCTTTTGCTTCCGCCGCCGCAAAGAAGCATTGAAAGGGGAGTTATTCCCATTTCGTTAAGAACAAGAAGGCAATCATACAGCGAATATGTAACGCCTTCCATAATTGCTCTGATAAAATGAGCTTTTGTATGCATTGCAGATAATCCGAAGAAAACACCTCTGCAATCAGGGTCAAGATGAGGTGTTCTTTCGCCCATAAGATAGGGAAGATAAATAAGATTATCGCATCCGATGTGAATGTTTTTTGCCTTTTCATCGGTAATCTGATAAACATCTTTTCCTTCTTCGTCAGCCTGGGCAAGTTCTTCAAAGCAGAAGTTATTCTTGAACCATTGAAGTGAAAGACCTGCACCCTGAGTTACACCCATAACATGCCATGCACCAGGAACAGCGCAGCAGAAAGTGTGGACTCTGCCTTTGGGATCAATAACAGGGTTATCGGTATGAGCAAAAACAACGCCCGATGTTCCGATTGTTGTGAATGCTTTGCCTTCAGTTACAACTCCCATACCAACCGCAGCGGCAGCGTTGTCGCCTGCACCGCCAACGACAGATGTTTTAACTGAAAGACCTGTCTTTTCGGCAGTATCGGCGTTTATATAACCTGTTATTTCAGGGGATTCGTAAACTTTTGCAAGATATTCTTCTTTTATACCTACAGCATCGGTCATAACAGATGACCATTTTCTTTTTGGAACATCAAGAAGCTGCATTCCGGAAGCATCCGAAACCTCTGTTGCGAATTCACCCGTAAGTCTGAATCGAAGATAATCTTTGGGCAGAAGAATATGACGGCATTTTTCGAATATTTCAGGCTCGTTGTTTTTTACCCAAAGGATTTTTGATGCTGTAAAACCCGTCAGTGCGGGGTTTGCGGTTATAGAGATAAGCGTATCTCTTCCGAGTTTTTCAGTAAGTTCGTCGCATTCTTTGCCTGTTCTCTGATCACACCAAAGAATAGAGGGTCTGAGAATGTTGCAGTTTTCATCGAGCATTACAAGACCGTGCATCTGGCCTGAGATGCCGAGTGAAACTATATCTTCAGCATTAATTTCGCTTTCAGATATAACAGTTTTAAGGGTTGATATTGCAGCATCATACCAATCTTCGGGGTTCTGTTCTGCCCAACCGTTATGAGGCTGATATAAAGGATATTCACGGCTTGATGATGAAATGATTTTTCCGAATTCATCAAATAAAACTGTTTTAGTGGCAGAAGTGCCGAGGTCTATACCAATTAAATATTTCATATTATTCACCAAAGAAAATGCCGTTGATTACCGACTGAAGATATTCCTGGCTGCCTGAACCGGGATCGGAGCATTTGCCGAGATTGCAGGCATATGCCGAAAGCTCTTCGAGAGTTGTTTCGCCGTCAACAATTTTTTTGCCGATTCCGCTGTTGTAGCTTGAATATCTTTCTGCTTTGAATTCGTCAATTCTGCCGTCTTCAATAATTTTTGCAGCTTTGATAAGACCGAGAGCAAAAGTATCCATGCCGAGAATGAACCCAAGCATCATATCTTTAAGAGTGTTGCTGGGTCTGCGGTTTTTGGCGTCAAAGTTAAGTCCGCCGTTCTTCATTCCGCCTGCTTTGAGAACTTCATACATACACATTGTTGCAGAATAAACATCAAAGGGGAATTCATCGGTATCCCAACCGAGAATAGGATCGCCCTGATTTGCGTCGATTGAGCCAAGCATTCCGTTGATTGCTGAAATTCTGAGCTCATGCTCGAATGTGTGGCCTGCAAGAAGAGCATGGTTTGCTTCAATATTCATCTTGAAATCTTTGTCAAGACCATACTGACGAAGAAAACCGATTGCGGTTGCTGCGTCAAAATCATACTGATGCTTCATAGGCTCCT
>JAZLBI010000148.1:0-3330 GCA_045613625.1 Acutalibacteraceae bacterium
CCTGATAGGTTTTGAATGAGGGGTCAAGAGCTTCGCCGAAGCAAACTGCCTTTGCGGCAATAACGTGCATAAGAGGGCCGCCCTGATTGCCGGGGAAGATTGCCTTGTTGATTGCGGGTGCAAGCTCTTCTGTTGAAAGAATAAGACCGCCTCTGGGGCCTCTGAGAGTTTTATGGGTTGTTGTGGTTACAATATCTGCATAGGGCACGGGTGAGGGGTGAAGACCTGCCGCAACAAGACCTGCGATATGAGCCATATCAACCATAAAATATGCGCCGATTGATTTTGCAATCTTACCGATGCGCTCAAAGTCGATAACTCTGGGATATGCCGATGCGCCTGCAACGATAAGCTTGGGCTTGACTTCGTTTGCAGCCTTTTCAAGCTCGTCATAATCGATGAAGCCGTCGTCGTTTACGCCGTAGGGCACAAACTTATAAAGCTTGCCGCTTGCGTTAACTGGTGAGCCGTGGGTGAGGTGACCGCCGTGAGCGAGATTCATGCCCATAACAACATCGCCGGGCTGAAGGATTGCCGCATAAGCCGCCATATTTGCCTGAGCGCCCGAATGGGGCTGAACGTTTGCTGCCTGAGCGCCGAAGAGTTTCTTTGCTCTTTCAATAGCGATGGTTTCAACAACATCAACGCATTCGCAACCGCCGTAGTATCTTTTGCCGGGGTATCCTTCGGCATATTTATTGGTGAGAACACTGCCCATTGCAGCCATAACTGCGGGTGAAACAATGTTTTCTGAAGCGATAAGTTCAAGGTTTCTTCTCTGTCTGCCGAGTTCGGCCTGCATTGCAAGACCAACCTCTTCGTCTGCCTTTATTACGGCAGAAATTGTATCAATGTAATCAGGGAACAAAACAATCACACCTTTTCATCAAATATACAAAGATATATTATCATAAACAGAATATATATGTCAAATTATATTGTTAACAAAAAATACTTGTATTATTTGGATAAATAGGTTATACTGTATGATAACACTCAAAAGGAGATGGACAGATGGATCCTATTAAAGTAGATTTTTCCAAGAAAAAAGGCTCAGGTAAAAAAGAAATCGTAATTCCTCCCGAGAAAGCGGCGCTCAAAATAGTGCTCAGCATTATCGGTATGCTTGTGTTTGCTGCTGTTGCATTTTATGTTATGCTTCCCGCAATCAATCTCAAGTCATATGATTTTTATCTTTATCTCGGAATGGTTGCCGCTTCATACATTGTGTTCAACGGGCTTTTTTCAAGCGTTATGTCAAAGCCTGAGTATATCCCTTATGTGAAGAAAAGAGCGATAGTGCCCGGAATTATTATAGCCATTCTTGTTGTTACCGTTGGTATCGGCTATCTTGTTTCGTGTGAATTTTTCAGAGCAAAAGCTTACCACGAAATTATCGATGTTAAAAGCAGCAGTTTCACAGAAGAAATCAAGGCTGAAAACATTGAATCATTCAAGGTTATTCCCAAGCTTGATAACGATTCTGCAACCGAGCTTGCAAACAAGGCTCTCGGCGAGCTTGCCGAAAAGGGTTATGTTTCACAGTTTACCGCTTCGGCAGAAAGCACACAGATTAACTATAAAGAAACTCCCGTTCGAGTTGCTCCTCTTAAGTACGCAAGTGTTATCAAATGGCTCTATAACACCAAGAACGGCCTTCCCGGCTATGTTATAATCGATATGGCTGACGAAAGCACAGAATTCAAAGAGGCAACAATCAAATATTCAACCGCTGAATATTTCAATGAAAAGCTCAGCCGTCATCTTCGTTTCAACTATCCCACATATATGTTCGGCGATGCAAACTTTGAAATAACCGACGACGGAAAGCCCTATTGGATCTGCCCTGTTGTTGATAAAACAATCGGTCTTTTCGGCGGCACGGATGTTATCGGCGCTGTTATGGTTGACGCTGAAACAGGCGAATGTGTTTATCACGATATCGAAACCTACAGAAACGATGAAACTCTTAAATGGATAGACAGAGTTTACGATTCAGACCTTATCGTTGAACAGTATAACTACTACGGCAAGTATGTTGACGGCTTCTGGAACTCAATCCTCAATCAGGAGGGTGTTGTTACAACAACTCAGGGCTACAACTACATCGCTAAAGATGACGACGTATGGATGTATACAGGTGTTACTTCTGTTACATCAGACAGCTCAATCACAGGCTTCGTTCTTGTTAATCAGAGAACAAAAGAAGCTCAGTATTATCCCATTGCCGGCGGTACAGAGGCTTCTGCTCAGGAGGCTGCACAGGGCCGCGTTAAGCAGTATAACTACACAGCAACATTCCCTCTTATCGTTAATATCGACGGTCAGCCCACTTACTTTATGTCACTCAAGGATGCAAGCAACATCGTTCAGCAGTATGCGCTTATCAATGTTAACCAGTATAACAAGATCGGTGCAACAGGCAACGATCTGAGCGCTTGTCTTGAAAACTACAGAAAGTCGCTCAAGGCAAACGGCGTTGAAGGCGTTAAGGAAGAGCAGACTCCCGCTGTTGACACTCCTGACAACCAGCCCGCAACCGAAGCAAAGCTTGCAACAGGCGTTGTCAACGAAATCAGAACGGCAGTCAAGGGCGGCGACAGCTATTACTATATCAAGCTCGACACCGCTGCAGCATATTTCTCAATTGCCGCTTCAAAGGATGAAACCGTTGTTATTCTCAACGAGGGTGACAATGTAACTATCGCTTACAGCGGAGAAGGCGCAATCATCAGCGCAGATTCAATCAAAATAAACTAAAAATAGGGCGGGGGCTTGCTCCCGCCGTATTTGATTTCAGGAGAATTTATGGAGCTTTACGAAAATAAACAGGAACCCGAAAAGGCGGTGCTCATTGCCGTTGATACGGGCGAATATGACTGCGAAACATCGCTCGATGAGCTGGAGGAGCTTGCAAAAACCGCAGGTGCCGGGGTTGTCGGCTGGCTGTGGCAGAAAAGGGATAAACCCGATAACGCTCTTTTCCTCGGCTCGGGAAGGCTTGAAGAACTTTCGGAATTCTGCGAAAACAACGAGGTTGACCTTGTTATTGCGGATAGCGAACTTTCGCCCGCTCAGCTTCGCAATGTTGAAAAGGCAACCAAGGTAAGAGTTATCGACAGAACAACGCTCATTCTTGATATTTTCGCCGAAAGAGCAAGAAGCAACGAAGGCAAGCTTCAGGTTGAACTTGCTCAGCTCAAGTATTCTTTGCCCAGACTTACGGGTAAAGGCGTTGAGATGTCAAGGCTCGGCGGTGGTATCGGAACAAGAGGTCCCGGCGAATCGAAGCTTGAATCCGACAGAAGACATATTCACAGACGCATAAAT
>JAZLBI010000149.1:0-3262 GCA_045613625.1 Acutalibacteraceae bacterium
TCCTTTAATTCCAATGGGAAAATTAATTCAACCAGAAGATATTGCAGAAACTGTTTTATTCCTTGCAAGTAAACAGGCAAGAATGATTACAGGACAGGTAATCAAAGTATCTGGTGGAAAAGCTTTGTAAATTCCAATTTAACGAAACACTCCCGCAAAACATCAAACCGATTTATATCGTTGTTTGTCCGCAACATAGAGTTGTAATATCTTCAGAATATATAATTCATAGCAGACCGTATTAATTGGTTCGAAAGAAGGATGTTGATTTATGAATACAAATGCAGAATTTCTCTCGGATATCGGCGAGCCCTTTGCATCGGGCTTGCTGGAATTATCCGACAACGGGTCACTCCCGGAAATATATTGCCGTGCATACCGCCGCTACTATGAAACCTGCCCCATTGTATATAAAGCAGGTTCACCGCTTTTTCCGAGCGGTCTGACAACGGGAATTTATACAGACACAAAAACAGGCTGTGAGGTTTATGTTATTCCGTCATACGCAACACAGATTGATATAAAATGGGACAAGCTCAGAGAAAAAAGTCCCCGTGCCGCAGAAATTATGACTCAATTCACCAAAAGCTATTCTTATGCAGGTGAATGGAATCACAGTATGCTTAATTACAAAAGAATTCTGCGCGAAGGTATCAATCAATATGAAAAGCGCCTGCTTGACAAGGAAGACAGTGATTTCAGAACGGCGTTGCTTGACCTTGTTGACGGATTACGTACCTATCATAAGCGTGTTTTGGAAGCACTTCCGAAAATGGGTGCTCCGACAGAACTTTTGCAGGCATTAAAGCAAGTTCCTTTTTCTCCTGCAAGAACGGCATACGAAGCGATAGTTGCTCTTAATTTCTGCCTTTCTCTGGACGAATGGGATAATGTCGGCAGACTTGATTCGATTCTCGAACCATATCACAAGGGTGAGGATCTTCGCCCGTGGCTTCGCTGTATGATGGAAAACATACAGATAAACGACCGCTGGAGTGTCACTCTCGGTCCCGACTACAGCGACGTGACATATCAGGTGCTGGAAGCATCTGTCGGTCTTGCTCGTCCTTTAATCGAGCTCAGGGTAACGGACGAAATGCCCGAGTCTTTATGGGAGCTTTCGGCAAAGAGGATTCTTCAGGGCGGCGGTCAGCCTGCTTTTTATAACGAAAAGGCTATCCGTCAGCGTCTGTGCGGCAGAATACCGCATCTTACACAAGAAGATGCATTGGAATTTGCGGGCGGCGGATGCACCGAAACATCGTTTGCGGGTTGTACATATTCCGGAGGAACAGACAACGAAATCAATGTTCTGAAAATATTTGAAGATTATATGTATGCAAGTCTTCCCGATTCTCCGTCTTTTGAGGAGTTTTATAATAACTTTATTGCAGTTCTTCGAAAAGAACAGGATAATCAGATGGAAACAATCAATGATTACTGGAACGAACGTGCACGAAAATGCTTTGCTCCCATCCGCACGCTTTTTATCGACGATTGTATCGACAAAGGGATAGGTTGGTTTCAGGGCGGTGCAAGATATACCTTCTCAATTCATTGCGATTCGGGTATACCCAACACGTTGGATTCACTGCTTGCCATCAAGCATCTGGTTTTTGACGAAAAACGTTATTCGCCCGAACAGTTTCTCTCGCTTTTAAAATCAGAGAATGCGGAGTTTTTTGCCGAGCTTCGTTCCTGCCCTTCATACGGTGTGGCAGATGAAAAAGCAGATGCACTCGTTCGTGATTTCACAACCGGATTTTATGAGCATTACCTCACGGGAAAGCTCGATCTCGGTCTCGGATTCTTTCCGACTGCACACCAGTTTACCCGTCATATCTCTGCAGGCTCTGTGGTAGGTCCGACACCTGACGGCAGGAAGGGCGGCACCCCCGTAGCGGATTCTTTGGCTGCTGTAAACGGAAAAGCGGTTAAAGGACCTACGGCAATGCTTACAAGTGCGGCGTGTTATGAACAAAAAGATATTTACGGCATAGCGGTAACGAATCTGTCCATAAATCAGAATTGCCCTGCGTCAATACTCAAAGCCTTGGTAAAAGGTTATTTTTCAATGGGCGGAACTCAGCTTCAGGTTACGGCAACAAACCGGGAAACTCTCCTGAAAGCACGAAAAGACCCCGAAAGCTACAGGGATCTTATCGTCAGAGTAGGCGGATATTCGGATTATTTCTGTAATCTGGAAGACAGACTTAAGGATGCCGTCATTGCAAGAACGTTGTTTTAAGTATCTCTAACAGAGCGATAAATTCAAGTTTATTAAACTACCCCCACAAAAACAGAGAACCACCTCTTATCGGTGCTTACGTTTGCATCGATTGAGGTGGTTTTGTATGTTCTGTTCTTTCCTCTGCCGATTGAGTGGAACTTAAACTGCAAAAGGGACCATTTCACTTCCGATGTAGGTACGGAGGAACTCGGTCATCTAGAGATGATCGGTGCCATAGTTTATCAGCTCACCAGAAATCTTTCCGAAGAAGACATCAAAAAAGGCGGATTTGATGCATACTTTGTTGACCACACAACAGGCGTTTATCCCTCATCAGCCGCAGGTGTACCCTTTACTGCCGCTTACATCCAGAGCAAAGGCGATGTAATTACCGATATGACGGAAAACCTCGCTGCGGAACAGAAAGCACGCACCACATACGACAATATCCTCCGCCTTGTCGATGACCCTGACGTAAGAGATGCTATCAAGTTTTTGCGTGCAAGAGAAATTGTTCACTTCCAGCGTTTCGGCGAAGGATTAAGACTTGCTACGGATAAGCTTGACGAAAAGAATTTCTACGCATTCAACCCGTCATTTGATAAAAACTGCATAAAATAAACATTCACCGCAGTTGATTCGGTTTTGAATCTTCTGCGGTGAAATTTATTAATGTTTGTGTTTTTAAAATCACTTTTCACTTTCTGTGATTGTTGTTTTCATAGTAATATCTCCCTTGTTTATAGTAGTGACATATTAACTCTGAAAAGACATTTTATCCAGTTAATTATCAGCATATATCACACGAAATTTTTAGTTGTTTTTTGTTGCATTTATGATATAATTTTTATAAAAAACAGCGGAGAATTCACAATGAACAGACCTTATATTATCTGCCATATGGTAACATCGCTTGACGGAAAAGTGACGGGTGATTTCCTTTTTACACCCGAATGCGAGAGTGCAACAGAAATATATTATGAAATCAACAGAAAGCTAAGATGCAACGGATTTATCTGCGGTCGTGTAACA
>JAZLBI010000150.1:0-16621 GCA_045613625.1 Acutalibacteraceae bacterium
AATCGCTCAAAATGTCATTCACTGACATCTTTCCTCGTTCTTCACGAGAATTACTGCTGTACTTGAAAGTACATACTCAAATTAATCTTCAAGGGTTAATTTAATCAATCGTTGTTTAATTTTCAAGGTGCGTCGCACTCGTTACTCGCGAGTGCTTGACTAATATATCACAACAAAGCCTCATTGTCAACACTTTTTTAAAACTTTTTTTGATTTTTTTGCAACTTCACCATATTGTATAGATTCAATAAACTCACACAGTGGTTTTTGTGCACATTCACAACAAGCGGCTTAACTCAATCTATTATATGCTTAAATCTGTTTTTTATACCCTCATACACCTCAATAATTTTAAACCTTACTTCATATTCTGGATAATTATTGACAATTTCAGCACCGTTCTTTCCTATATATATATCAACCGGTTCGTTTTTAACCGCAGCGGGAAGGCAAAGCGGCGGAAACATCACACACCACCAGTTTTTTCCTTCTCCATCCCCGAGAACAACTTTCACGGCAGAATATTCTCCGGCAGGTAAGGTGAAGTTTTCATAAGATCGGGTTGCAAAATACTCTTTTACAAAATACACCTTCGCTTCATACTCAAATCCTTTTTCTTTTAAGGTTTTGTTTGCAACAGCAATTAACTCATCCTTTTTATTTTCAAGAACAGCCTGCGCTATATCAGGCGTTACACTTCCGCCAAACAATTCACTGCCGCTTCTGAGAAGTTCATCTCTTACATCAAGTTTTACAGCCTGGTCTTTTTCGCTGTCAGAGTTTGCAAGTATGTGTAACCTGACAATATTATCTCTTATATTATTGCAATCAGCACCGAAACTGAAAACAGAAAAGATAAGTGAAACAATCAATCCGACTGCAACGGAAATTTCAATCGCAAATATTTTTCTCATAAATTAAACCGTCCTTTTATGTTTTAATAACATTCTTGGCCGGTTTAAAGTTATTTATTCATTTATTTCGTGTTCCAATCCGCCGATTTCATCTCTTGCCTTGAAAACATATCCGTTCTGGCTGAGAATATCAATATGAGCAAGAGCTTCGCCCGTACCCAAAGCAACGCAGTTCAGGGCATCCTTTGCAACTTCTGTTCTGATGCCCGTTTTCTGCTCTATCATTTTATCGAGACCGTGCAAAAGAGAGCCGCCGCCCGTAAGACATATGCCTGACTCACAGATATCAGCAGAAAGCTCGGGAGGAGTAAGTTCAAGAACTGATCGGACAGCCTCACCGATTGTTTCGAGATGGGGACGCATCGCAAGATAAACCTCGGTTGAGCTGACATCGATGCTGACGGGAAGATTGGTTATAAAATGTTTACCTTTGACTGTCATACCGAGTTCAACATCACGCAAAGCAGCGTATCCGATTTGTTTTTTCAGCATTTCTGCTGTTTTTTCGCCGATTATAACATCACGCTCACGCCTTATCTGACGCATAATCGCTTCATTGAATGTGTTGCCCGCAACCTTAACGGAACGGGAAACGGAAATGCAGCCCATAGTGATAACAGCAATATCGGTTGTTCCGCCGCCGATATCAACAATCATTGCTCCGAGCGGCCTGTTGCTTTTCAGCCCTGCACCGAGCGCTGCTGCAAGCGGTTCTTCAATAAGGCAAGCCTTTGCTGCACCCGCAGATGTTATAAGATCAAGAATGGTTCTTTTTTCAAGACTTGTTGCCATTGACGGAACACACACAACAACATTAGGCTTAAAGACCATATTTTTACATATTTTAGAAAGAATATAGCGAAGAATATGCTTGGTTGCGGTGAAATCGGAAACAACGCCGTGTTCCATAGGTTTAACAACTTTTATTGAATCGGGAGTTTTGCCAATCATATCCCAGGCACGCTTGCCGACAGCTATAAGCTTTCCGCTTTCTTTTTCATAAGCTGCCGCACAAGGCTCTGACATAACAACACCCTTGCCTTCAACGAACGCAACTATGGATGTTGTTCCCAGATCAATTCCGATATTTGCTCCAAGCATTTTCTCACCACCTTATATATAATGTAATAATATTAATGATTTTCTTTTTTGGTCAAAGCGAGCGAAACACAGCAAACTTCTTTTGCGCCGTATAACCAAAGCATTTTGGCGCACTCGTTGAGCGTTTCGCCTGAAGTTGAAATATCATCACACAACAGAATTGTTTTGCCCTCAACTTCTGGCGGATTTGCAACATCAAAAACACCTGTGAGATTACCTTTTCGCATAAGCAGTTTCAGCCCGTGCTGTTTTTCAGTTTCATAAATTTTCACAAGCACTTCGCTTTTATGTTCAATCCCCGTGTTTTTGCTGATTTCTTTTGCGAGAAGAAAGCATTGATTATAACCTCTTTCTTTCATTCTCTTTTCAGAAGACGGAACTTCTGTTATATAATCAAAATCTATATCCTGATATTTCTTTTTTACCGTTTCCGACATTTCTTTTCCAAACGCTTCAGCGCTGTCGGGGCTGTTTCTGAACTTGAATCTGTGAACACCGCGTCTGACATTACCCGAATAATAAAACGGTGCAACCAAGCCGTCAAAATATTTTTCGGCTTTTTTGCAATAACAGCCGTTCTTTTCTTCTCTGCCGCATTTCAAGCAGATTTTGCCGTTAATTCGCGGAAGGCTCGCTTCGCATTCATCACACATCAGCTCATTTGCTGCAATAACCTTGCCGCAATATGCACATCTTTTTGGAAAAAGCATTCCGACAACCGATTTCAGGAAAGTGTTCATCAGTTATCACCCAACATTATGAATGTTTTGAGAGCTGAATAACGCTTTGACTTGCTGTTATTCGAAACCATACGTTCAACAGTGTTTCTTGAACCGACAAGAACAATAAGGTTTTTTGCTCTGGTTACTGCGGTGTAAAGAAGGTTGCGGTATGCAAGCTGTTCAACGACACCGCAGACGGGCATCACAACAGCCTCGAATTCATTTCCCTGGCTTTTATGAACCGTTACGGCATATGCGTGTTCAAGTTCATTGCTGCCTTCAAACGGATATTCGGCAAGGCGGTCATCGAATTTAACATACAGAATATGGGCGCTTTCATCAATTTTTTCAAGAATACCTATATCACCGTTAAATATACCCGAGCCGTCTCTTTCATTGCTCTTCCAGGGAATGTTATAATTATTCTTTATCTGCATCAGCTTATCTCCTTCACGGAAAACACGCTGACCGAAGGTATACTCTTTTTTATGTTTTGCAGAAGGATTGAGCGCCTTCTGAAGAAGCTTGTTGACATTAACCGTGCCCGTTTCACCTTTTTTTGACGGACAGAGAACCTGAATATCTTCAATCGGTGAAAGTTTATATGCCTTAGGCAATCTTTCAGCGCAAAGTTCGGTTACGGTCTGCGCTGCTGATATCGGAGCATTTCTCTCAAGAAAGAAGAAATCCTTATCTTTTACGGTTATTTCGGGGAACTCACCCTTAACAATCTTATGGGCATTTGTAACAATCAGGCTTTCCATAGCCTGACGGAAAACCTCGTTAAGCTCAACAACAGGCAAGGCTTTTGAGTTTATCAGATCATGAAGCACATTGCCCGCACCAACGGGCGGAAGCTGATCTGAATCGCCAACCATAACAAGCCTACAACCTATCGGAAGAGCATCGAGCAGGTTTGAAAAAAGCACAACATCAACCATTGAAAGCTCATCGATTATGACTGCGCCTGAGCTGAGAGGATTTCTTTTGTTCCGCTGAAAAACAGGTCTGTCATTTCTGTCCCATTCAACCTCAAGAAGCCTGTGGATTGTTTGCGCTTCTCTTCCCGTAAGTTCACTCATTCTTTTTGCAGCTCTTCCCGTTGGCGCCGCAAGAGCAACTTCAAGCCCCTGATTTTCAAACACCTTCAGAATTCCTCTGAGCGTTGTTGTTTTGCCAGTGCCGGGACCGCCTGTAAGAATAAGTATACCTTTTTCAACGGCAATTTTTATTGCAAGGCGTTGCTTTTCGTTATAGCATACGCCGCTTATGAGTTCAGTTTTATTGATTTGCTCATCAATATTTTCAAGGCATTTCGGAGCAAACTGTTTCATAAACAAAATGTTGCTTGCCGCTCTTTTTTCTGCATTATACATATCGGGCAGAAAAAGGAATTCTCTTGAATTTATGTTTTCGGAAACGAGTTGCTTTTGTTCAATGAGAATATCAAGATGTTTCTCAACCATATAAGGCGGAATATCAAGCAATTCGCTGCACGGAGTTATCATTTTTTCTCTCGGAAGGCAAGTGTGCCCATTGTTGAGATTATGGCGCACAACATATAACACGCCCGCAGAACATCTGTATTCATCGGGCGGAAGCATAGGAAGCATACTCGCAATCAGGCATGCCTTATCGAATGTTATTCCTATTCCGTCATTGCAGAGAACATAGGGATTTTTCTCAACCGTTTTAACAGCATTCTGACCGTAAATTTTAAACACTCTGAGGCATTCGGCGGTTGTCATCCCGTATTTCTCAAGAGAGATGAGCGCCTCTCGTTCAGCCGCTCTGCGATTGAACTCCATTGATATTTCTTTTGCTTTATCTTTCGAAATACCCTTGATTTCCGCAAGGCGCATATATTCGTTTGCAATAATATAAAAAGAATCGTCGCCGAATCTTTCAACTATTTTCTGGGCTGTTTTTTCTTTAACGCCTTTAATTATACCCGATGATAGATAAGACAGCATATCGGCGGCTGTTTCAGGCATTTCTCTGTGGCAGAGTTCGATTTTAAACTGTTTGCCGAATGTTGGGTGAACCGTCCATGTTCCGGTAAACGAAACCCGTTCGCCGCAATAAAGATCGCCGACATTGCCCGTTGCAGTAAAAATCTCACCGTCACTTGAAAATTCAAGCACAGTGTATCCGTTTTCAATATTATTAAATGTTATGTATTCAACGATTCCCGTTATTGTTACAAATTCATCCATGAGAATACAACCAAAATAAATTAAGCATATGCCGAGTGGGTCTGTAAGCCGAGTTCTGTCATTAAAGGCAATCATCTGTCTACGCTTTGCGTTGCCGCAAAACTTTAGCCACCCGTCGGAGTATCGTCGAGCAAACGACGGAAATAAATTCCTCCCCCTGTCGGTGTTGCTTCGGATAGGGTTTGCAGGGCCGTGCGGTTCCCCGCACGCCGGTGAGCTCTTACCTCGCCTTTCCACCCTTACCTGCAAAAGCAGGCGGTATATCTCTGTTGCACTTTCCCTAAGGTCACCCTCGGCGGCCGTTAGCCGTTATCCCGCTCTGTGAAGCTCGGACTTTCCTCACGCAGCAAAAGCTGCCCGCGACTGCCCAACCCACTCAGCATATATGCTCCGTATTATTTTAAATCACCTTTGGCAAAAAGTCAAACAAATTAAGCATTTATTTAAAATAATTTACATTTTAGCTATTGTATAGTCAAATGTTTTAATATAAAATATAAAAAAAGAAAGGACAGGCCTATGGAAGATATATATATTTCAAACAAAAGAAGAAATTCGGGCAATTTTGTTGTTAACATTCCTCCCGAACAGTATTCGGCTCCCCCGCCCGAAAATTATGAACCGCCCAAGCCGCCAAAAAAGAAAAAACATACTTTTCTGAAGGTTATTGCGGTTTTGCTTATTGCTGCAGTTGTTTTTTCAACCGCATTCATTTATGTTTTTGCCGCCGCATCGGGATACACAAGAAATGACCTTGACAAAAATGAATATGTTTCGTCATCAGAGCTCAAAAGCAGCCCGCTCGTTACAAATATTCTTCTGCTGGGTGTTGACGGAAAAGCCGAAAGCTCATCCCGCTCGGATTCGATGATTCTTGTTTCTGTTGACCTTGCACACGCAAAAATCAAGCTGACATCTTTTCTTCGCGACAGCTGGGTTGAAATTCCCTCAAAAGGCAAAAAAGCAAAACTGAACGCTGCTTGTTCATACGGCGGCCCTCAACTTGTTGTTGACACAATCGAATATAACTTCGGTGTTGACATTGACCATTTTGTTATGGTTGATTTCAATATGTTCACTCAAATTATCGACAGCCTCGGCGGTGTTGATGTTGAAGTTACCAAAAAAGAAGCCGATTTCATAAACAGAACAACCCGTCAGACGGTTGACTACGGCGAAAGCGTTCATCTCAACGGCGAAGAAGCTCTTGTTTACTGCCGTATAAGAAAACTTGATACGGATTATATGAGAACATACCGCCAGAGAAAGGTTATCACCGCTCTTATCGATAAAGCAAAAACTGCGGGAATATCAAATCTTATTGCAACAATGCAGGATGTTTTTCCGCTTATTCAGACGGATATGTCACCCGGCGAAATAACCGCTCTTGCATACAAAGCGGGAATCGGTCTTCTCGGATTTGATATCGAGCAAAACCGTGTGCCGATTGATGACCATATGAAGCCCGACACAATCAACGGTCAGTGGGTTGAAGTTCTTGATATTGAAGCAACCAAAAACTATCTTATAGAGTATATTTACACAAACAACATTAAACTTGACGAGGAATAATCTTATGGATATCAGATTCAGAAAATTCACTGCTGATGACAGAGCCGTTTTTTTCACAATGGTGAAAAAGTTTTATGCACCGCCCGCCGTTCTTCACTTTCCCAGCGATGAGGTTATGCTTTCGTGCTTTGACGCTTCGCTTGAAAACCCCGAATACATAAAAGGATTTATGTTTGAAACCGACGGCAAAGCGGCGGGATACGCCATTGTTTCAATGAAATTCGAAACAGAAGTTGGCGGAATGGCAGCCTGGATAGAAGAGCTTTTTGTTGAAGACGAATTCAGAGGCAACGGAATCGGAAGCAAATTCTTTGCATTTCTTGCCGATGAACTCAAAGGAAAAATCAAGAGAATACGGCTTGAAGTCGGCGATGAAAACGAAGATGCAAAGCGCTTATATCAGCGACTGGGCTTTGAATATCTTGATTATAAGCAGATGGTTATTGATAAAGATTTTTAATTTGATATATCAAATGCCGAAGCGGCCTGCAAAGAAATTTTTTCGATGCAAGCCGCTTTTTTATTTATTTACTTTGCCGTGTAATACTTTCTGCCGAGATGAACACAGCCCGAGGCGCCGAAGACTTTGTTTTCGGGATACTTTTTATAGTCAATATAAGGTGTGGCGCAATGAGGGCAATTGAATGAGTTATAGTAACGGAAGGTTTTTCCGTCTTCTTCATAAGTCCATGTATCCTTATCAATATCATATGCCTGAATTTCACAGCAATCCAGACCGTCATCAGAGTATGCAATATCGCTTTGTGCCATATAAAAAGCATATCCGTGGAAACAGAACGATTTATTGCATTCGGGGCAAATGCCTATAAGGCGCACATTTGCAGGCGTGGTATGCCCCGCATATTTAAGACCCTTCATAACAAGATCCTGCCCGCGCAATAAATCAGTTTGTTTTTTAGCTTTTTCTCCGCCGCAAACAAGAAAATGACCTTCCATACGGTAACCGATATCATCAATCGTCATTTTTTTGTCATCATCGGGTGTGTCGGAAACGAAGCCGTCTATCTGCGTAAGCGGAAGAGGCGGGTTGCCGAGAATGCCGACACGAACGGAATAATGAAAATATTTTCCGCTGAAATCTTCATCCCCTTCTGTTTCAAGGCGGTATTCCATCGTCTTGACACCGTCTTCAAATAAATAAATTACAGGTTCTTTTTCTTTAATCTGAATAACACCGCATAATTCATACTGCTTTTCATTCGGATTGTTGCGCTTCCAATTTAACACTTCCCGGGAGATGATGTTAATTCTGTTTTCTTCAATTTTTATCGGATTTGCTTTAAAATCTTCGAGGTTTTCTTTGAATTTTTTTACAAGCGTATTCTGAATATAATCACGGAAGTATTTTATGTTTTCACTGAAATCGGGCTTTGAAATACGAGAATAATAATAAAGAGAAAACCAGGCTTTAATCAGTTCTTCATACGATGCACATGCAACCTTTTTCTTCAAAAAATCAGGATTCATAAAAGAAAGCGATTGGTCAACGGATGCAATTGTTGTTGCAAGCGCCATAAACAAGCGGTTTTTTATATCGTCTTCACTGCAGTTTTTCGCAGCATCCCATAAATCTTTCGTTTTAATTTCCGTAACGGATATATCCATAACCGCCGAAAGAGCTTTGAGCATATTCATTTCATCGTCAACACTATAAAGTCTGTTCTGGTCGGGAACAAAATTAATTGCAACCGATTTTATTTTGCTGTAATCAGCTTCATTGACCGTAAAATCACCTAAATTAAGCATATCGTTTTTCTGAATTTGAAACGGAGCATTTTTCTCTTCTTGTTTTTTTGTTTTCTTCTTAAAAAAATCAAAAAAAGCCATACGAACACCCTTCCATTATTTTTCAAGCAAATTGCTTTCATAATATAAGATACAAGTTCATTGAATTCGGTTCAGATTTTTTAAAAACAAAAAGCAGGCAAGAGAATAACTCCTGCCTGCAAAACTGAATTATTTACATTTAAAAGATATTATGCAAAGAAATCAAGGAAGCCTTTTGCGCCGAAAATCTTATAGGTGATATCGTTTGCGGCTTTAAGACCTTCATTGAGAGCTTTATCAAAGAATCCGGGTTCTTCTTCTGCTGCATAAACACCGATTTCAACGAGCATATCGTGAACCTCGGCGAGAATTGCATTATCCTCTTCGGGATTGTTGACTGTGTTCTTTGTCATTTCTTCTGCCTTTGCAAGAACAGCTTCCTGCTCAGCGGTCAGAACATAGCCTGTTTCTTCGCAGTATCTTTCAAGGTCGGGAAGATAGCTTCTCTTATAATCCTTAAGATTTCTTGCATTGTTGAACTGCGGGAAATAATAGCCGTCTTCTTCAAGGTTATCACAATCTGCAACGGTTTTAACATTGCCTGTTGCAAGCTCAAGAGCAAGCGCAATGGCTGTGTTATTATATTCAAGTTCGTGCTTCTGCTGATAGAAGAACCATGATGAATCCTTGCGGTATGTTGTTGAAATATCAATTGAACCGTCGGGTGAAAGAATTCTGCCTTCGGCATCTTCAAACTTTGTTCCGGCTGTTACAAATGATGTGCCGGGAGCGGTTGAATCGATATTTATAATTTCGTCGGAGTTTGTGAGAGGTGCGCTCTGCATAAATCCGAATGCCGAATAATCCGATGTGATAGCGCCGAAGGGAAGACCATAGCCTGAAATAAATGAGAAGGTTACGCCCTCTGCTTCAAGGTTAGCCATAGTTGTGTTGAGGCGGCTCTTTGCCTGCTGGAATTTATCAGCCTCGCCTTTAACAACTGCCGACTTGATAAGGGGTGAAATCTCTTCATACTTATCCATAGGAATAAGATTGCAAAGTGAAGGTGTTGCGCAGAAAAGCTCTGTTGCAATTGCACCGAGAGCTTTATCAACAAAACCTCTTAAAATATGTTTGGGGAAAAGTCTGAGAGCGATATTAACAAGATATCCCCAGGGTTCGCCGATGAGGTCTGAAAGAAGACCGTTGTAGAAGAGGTCTGCCGATTCATCGCAGAATTTGCCGGTGAGAAGGTCTGCAACAACATCACTGCCGTCCCAAGCACCAACGATGCTGACAACTCTTCTGATATGATTTTCTTCAACTGTGGGATATGCATCCATATATGCGGTAACAACCGAAGCGCCCATACTCATGGGAACAAGAACGATATCCTTTGCGCCGACTTTGTTTTCAGCAATAATCTTTTCAACAAACTCGTGAAGAGCATCAACATTCTTTGAAGTATATGAGAATGCGTTATAGTTGAAAACATAGAGATAATCTTCAAAGTTTTCGCCGAATTTTTCAAGAGCGATTTCCTTGCAAGGGATTGATGAATAGAAACGGTTCTTTGCTTCGCTTTCGAAGTTGCCGTTTTCATCAATAATACCGGGGAATTCGGATACGGGAACAGCATATCTGGGAGTTACAACTCTGAGGTTGCCGTTGCCGTCTTCTCCGACAAGGTTAAAGCGGAAAAGGTCTTTGATAACCTTATTGACCTTGTTCTGATCGATGATATCAATTCTGAGCGCTGATGAAATGAGAAGTTCGAAAACAACTCCGACAAGAGTCATAATTGTTGTTTTATCCGAAAAAGCTTCATCAAAGCTGTTGAAAAGATTCCATCTTGAATTATACGCACCTTCTGCGATAAGAGGAGCATAATTCTCATAATCCTGAAGAGTGCCGTTTTCAAAAGCACCTTCCTGAGTATAACTCTCGTCAAAAAGATAAGAATAGCTCTGACCGATACCTGTTACAAACACAACAAGGCTGTTTGTGCCTTCTGCAAAAGCGCTTTCCATATCATTTGATTCCTCTGCATTAACTGTTGCAGCTGCGTTCTGTGCGCTTGCGGGAAGAACTGCAATGGGAACAAGAAGAGCAATCGCAAGAACAATAGCAATAAACTTTTTCATTTTTTCCTCCTATATTAAATAAATAGTTTTACATATATTAGCACTAATCACTGTTTTTTTAAAGTGTTTTTATGAAATTCTGTTTTTTGAACAAAAAAGCGTGTTCATTTGTGTGAAAAATGCCTATAAGAATATTTCGGATTTCAGTTCATTCTTTCATTGCATTTTATTCACGCAAAAAGCCGCATTCCGTTTTTATTTTGGAATACGGCTCATATATTTGCTTCCGTTTTGATTAAGCCAGCTATGGCAGCGTTTATAATCGGGAAAAACCTTTTCGATTTCTTCATAAAATTTTGCAGAATGATTCATCTGTTTTCTGTGGCAAAGCTCGTGAACAACAACGCTGTCAACAATTTCATCGGGCAGCAAAACAAGCAGGCAGTTGAAGTTCAGATTGCCTTTTGACGAACAGCTCCCCCACCTTGTGTGTTGGCATCGGATTGTTATTTTATTATATGTCACTCCGATTTTATCGGCATAAAATTTAACCTTTTCAGGAATAATTTCCTTTGCTTTTTTAACAAAAATTCTGATTTCTTCTTCGGAATACGGCTCGGTGTTGCAAAGAAGTTTTTGTTTTTCGGCAACGGATTTCAGATGCTTTTCAATCCATCCTCTTTTTGATTCAACAAATTTTTCAATTTCTTTTTCTTTCATCCGTGCAGGAACTCTGACTATAACTGCATTCGGCTTGACCTGAACCGATATTGTTTTTCTGTTGCTTTTTATAATAGAAACTTCGGCGTTTTCAAAAATCATATTTTATCATCCTTATCCTGCATCGATACATCACCGCGAAATCGACAAAAATCATAAAATTCGCCTTCGTATCTGTTGTGAAGATTTTTTTCTTTTCCGTAATCAACTGCAAAAATCCTGTTTTCAGAATAAAGAATCACAAATTTTATATTATCGTCTTCGTTATCGCTAAAATATTTTTTTATTCTTTTATACAACGGGTCTTTGACTTTTAAAACATCGGGAATCTGCGTTGATGAACAGCAGCAAAGCAAATCACAGAGAATTTTTTCTCTTAAGATTTCTTTGTCACATTTTTGACAAAAGAAATTATAAAGTTCTTTCGCATAATCTGCAAGACGCATTTTGCTGCCGTTTACAGCATTTCCGAAACCGTTGAAAAGGTCAAACGGTGAAATCCCCGCTTCTTCCGTAAGATAATCAAGAGTGAGCAGAAAACGGCCGCTGTTATAAAGCCTGTCAAGAGCATCTTCACAGTTTTTCAGCATTTTGATTTCATCTGATGAAAGACATGGAGTTGATATAACCTCATAAGGCGGCTCTTCGTTGAAAATGCAGGGATATTTTTCTTGGTTTTCACGCATCTCAGCGCCGTAAAGAAGTTTCAGAAATCCCATCTGGAGCATATGCGCTTTGAGCGAATAGCCGATATTGAAGCTGTTTTTGAAACTCTCAAGGTCTTCGCCTGTCAGCCCCGCAATAAGATCAATATGGATATGCATATTGTCAAAACCTATTAGTCTTCTGATGTTTTGAACAAGCTTTTCCGTGTTGGTTTTTCTGTTGATTATCTTTAACGTTTCCTCATTAAAAGACTGCATGCCGATTTCAAGCTGAACGGCTCCGCGAGGCATTGACGACAATATATCAAGTGTGCTTTCTTTCAGGATATCGCCCGCAATTTCAAAATGAAAACACACGCTCTTCGGGATTTCTTTGCCGTAATTTTCTTTGATAAAAAGCAGAATTTCATTGGCTCTTTCTGCGTTTGCATTAAATGTTCTGTCAACGAATTTAACAGTTTGTGTCCCGATCTGTGAGAGCCTGATTATATCTTTTTTCACCCTATTGATATCAAAAAAACGAAGCGGCGAACACCTTCCCGAAAGGCAGAATGCGCAGCGATATGGGCATCCTCTTGCGGTTTCGATATATGAAATTCTGCCGTGCAGATTTTCGAAAAATTCTTCGGTGAACGGCGACGGCGGAGTATCCGTATATTCTTTTTCACTGATTGTTACGATTTCACCGTTATTTCTGAATGAAAGACCAGCAACAAGGCTCAGGTCTTCGTTCAGGTTATCGAGAAAATCAGAAAAAGTCCATTCTCCTTCACCCGAGAGCACAAAATCAATAAATCCGTATTTCCCGAGAATATCTTTCGGGCGATATGCCGCTTCGGGGCCGCCGAGAACAATTTTGCATCCGTGCATTTCTTTGATTATACGGCATACTTCGAGCGTTTTCGTGATATTCCAGATATAACACGAAAAAGCAACAACATCGGGTTTTTCGTTTATGATTTTATCTGCAAAAGATTTCATATCGCCGTTGATTGTGCTTTCAATCACCGAAGCATCATATTTGTTTTTTGAGAATTCACGGATTCCCGCAAGCAAACACCAAGGAGAGAGCGAAGCGTGAACATATTTTGAATTAAGGCAGGAAATAACAACCTTCATATTTTCTCCTTATGATTATTTTTTCAGTTCAGGATGACTGATAAAATTCTAAGATTTTTCTTTTGCTGAAACAAAGGCGGTTATCGGGTTTGTTTACCCGACGGTACGCCGTTTCTTACACAACAATTATAATTCGCTGTTGCATTTATGTCAAACACAGGAATATTTTTTGTAGAAAAATAAAACTATATATGCTATAATTCAAATTACGATATAAAAAACGGATAAACTTTTGGCAGTTGCTGAATCAGGTATTTCTGAAAATCAACCATAGCATCGGCTTTGGCAGGTATTCCGTAATCAACAAGAAAAGATACAGAAAAATCAATTCGAAAGCAGGAAAACAAAATGAAGATAGCCCTTTTCGGCACAAATCAGCTTCAGTTTTCAAAGGTTTATACCCCTGAAGTGCTCAAAAAACTCGGCGAATACGGCGAACTTTCACAGAAAATCAACCAAAAGAATCTAAAAGAAAACGCAGAGTTTCTTGCCGACTGTGAGATTGCGTTTTCAACCTGGGGAATGCCTCAGTTCACAAAGGAAGAAATAGCTGAATATATGCCGAAACTGAAGGCTGTTTTTTATTCAGCGGGCACAGTTCAATATTTTGCGAAACCTTTTCTTGAAAACGGAATAAAGATTTTCAGCGCATTTGCAGCAAATGCCGTGCCCGTTGCGGAATACACTTTTGCGCAGATAACCCTTGCTGCAAAGGGATATTTTCAATCTGAAAAACATTTTCGTTTTCTTCACGCCCGCTCAATTGCTTTTGCAAATTCGGCATCGGGCAATTTCGGCTGCAAGGTGGGTCTTGTCGGTCTCGGGGCAATCGGCAGAATGGTTGCAGAAAGGCTCAAGGCGCTTGATGTTGAGGTTTATGCCTGCGACCCTTTTATTCCCGAAGAAACAGCAAAAGATCTCAGCGTTACACTTGTTGATATGGAAACGCTTTTCAGCGAATGCGATATTATCAGCAACCATCTCGCAAACAAACCTGAGCTTGAAAACATATTCAACCGCAAGCTTTTCAAAAAAATGAAAAAACGTTCAACATTCATAAACACGGGCAGAGGCGCACAGGTTGCCGAATATCAACTTGCACTCTCGCTTCTTCTTCATCCTTCAAGAACTTTTGTTGCCGATGTGCTCAAAAACGAAAAGTTTCCGTATATCAATCCCCTTTTCTGGTGCCCGAATGCATTTATCACTCCGCATATCGCAGGCAGCACAGGCAAAGAGCCGCAGAGAATGGCTTACTATATGATGGAAGAAATGGAAAGATTCATTGCAAATGAATCACTGAAATATGAAGTTACTCTTGATTCTCTTGAGAGAATGGCATAAACATATAATGGTCTTTGTATATTTACCGTTGCCGCTTTTTATTGTTCACGGCGTTTCAGCTTTGCATTGGCAATGCTGAATCAAAACAATTTCCGTTTTATCTGAAAAAACAACAAGCGAGGGAAAACCAATGTTCAATAAACCTAATGTAATCATAATAATGACCGACGACCAGGGCTACGGTGACTTAAGCTGTATGGGCGCAACTGATTTCAGAACACCGAATATCGACGCTGTTGCTCAGGACGGCATCAGGTTTTCTTCGATGTATTCAGCATCGCCCGTTTGCTCGCCGTCAAGAGCTTCACTTCTGACAGGGAGATACCCCGCAAATGCCGGTGTCAGAGCAATTCTTGCAGGTCATCGCAGAGCATCGGGCCTTACTCCCGATGTTCCCACAATTGCAACGGCGCTCAAAAAGCTCGGATATAAAACAGGAATAATGGGCAAATGGCATCTCGGGCTCAAAGATGAATGCAGACCCAATGCCAACGGCTTTGATGAATTTTCGGGTTTTCTTGCGGGTTGCGTTGATTATTACTCCCATATTTTCTATTGGGGTATGGCAGACGGAAACACAAATCCCACACACGATCTTTGGGAAAACGAAGAGGAAGTTTATGAAAACGGAGAATATATGACCGAAAGAATAACCCGCAAAAGCGTTGAATTTATTCAGAAGCATCACGAAGAGCCGTTTATGCTCTATGTTGCATATAATGCTCCTCATTATCCGATGCACGCGCCCGAAAAATATATCAGAAGATTTCCTTATCTTTCAAAAGACCGTCAGATTATGGCTGCAATGATAAGCGCAGTTGATGACGGTGTCGGTGAAATCAGAAACGAACTTATCCGTCAGGGAATTCTTGAAAACACAATCATCTATTTTCAAAGCGATAACGGGCCTTCAAGAGAATCCAGAAACTGGCTTGACGGCACTCAGGATTATTATTACGGCGGAACTGCAGGCATTTTCAGCGGACATAAATTCAGCCTTTTTGAAGGCGGAATCAGAATACCCGCAATCCTCAGCTGGTATGGAAAAACGAACACCTCCGTTGAAAATTCGCCCCATATTTCAACCGATATTTTCCCCACTCTGCTTGAGCTTTGCGGAGGCGATCCCAAAGATTATGAGCTTGACGGAATGAGCCTTGTGTCTATGATTAACGGAACCTCAGAAGCAGAGCACGAATATCTTTTCTGGGAAATGGAAGGACAGACCGCCGCAAGAAAAGGTAAATATAAACTTGTTCTTAACGGTCAGCTTGTTGAAGGCGAAGAACAGCGCGCAGAAGTTTTTCTTTCAGACCTTGAGAACGACCCCGGCGAAAAACATAATCTTTGCGATGAAATGCCTGAGCTTTGCAATGAAATGAAGCAAAAGGCGTTGGCCTGGCGCGAAGGAATTGAAGATACCTGGAACAAAAAATTCGCAAATAATTATACAAGCCTTACTTGATCATCGGTTAATAAATCTTATAATCAAATTGAAAAACAGAAAATGATATAAAGCATATTTTTACCCTAGATATTGAAGCAGGTAAAGTTGAAGTATGCTTTACAAGAAACATTGGTAAAGGCTCTGAAGCAGAGGACATTACCGTTTTCGCTGACAAAAACAGCGAACCTGTTATCTGTGTTCTCGCCAGAGAAGAACGTTGCAAGATTTCAAACCTCACCTTCTATGACATTACACTCTGACAGATTTATAAATTCCAATTTAACGAACTATATTATTGAATCATCAAACTCCTTCGGTTATTTTTATCGAAGGAGTTTTGTGCTTTTCTCATTTTAAATAATGGAACCGCACGGATTTTTATGTCCGTGCGGTTTTAAGTTTATTCTATGAATTAATTTTTAGAAAGTCCAATTAAAGATGAACACAACATGGTTTACAAGCCAGTTGAGAGCATCCCATACAAAGCAGAACAGACGCATTGAGAAGTACTCGACGGGAGTGTTGATAATCTCGATAAGTTTATCAGCCTGTGCCTTATACTCATTGAGCTTTGCCTTTTCGGATTCGCCCATATTATTATCTGCAAGAAGTTCATCAATCTTTGCCTTGAGAGCTTCGATTTCATCTTCCCAAAAGATTGTTACTCTCTCTTTGTCGAACATTTCAAGCTCTGCACCAATAGCTTCAACTTCTGAACCTGCCTTTTCGATTTCTTCAAGGAGTGCTTCAAAGCCTGCCTTGATTTCTTCGTATTCAGCCTTCTGCTCATCGGTGAGATTATCGGGATTTACTGCTTCGATTTCGGCAATCTTTTCTTCGATAGCTGCCTTATCGTCGCTTGAAACGTTTTCGGGATTGAAGTTGTTTTCAATACCCTTGATTTCTTCAAGCTTTTCTTCTGTTTCGGC
>JAZLBI010000151.1:0-13347 GCA_045613625.1 Acutalibacteraceae bacterium
TTGATATGAATTTATCAAGCCTTTGGCCCGAATCGTTTTTGGAAATTGTGAATGTTTTCAAAATTAACTCTCCGTTATAAAAAAATAGCTTTTCAAAAAGCAAAAATTGTTGTATAATTGTTGCATTATTTCGGAAAAGCGGTGATTTTTTGCCTGAAAATAATAAAAAAACCGATAATCCTCATGTAAACCACCGTGTGAGGCTCAGAGAAACCTTCAGAAAAGCTGGCGTTGACGGTATGCCCGATCATAATCTGCTTGAATTTCTTCTTTTTTATTCGATACCGAGAAAAGACACAAACGAGCTTGCGCACACTCTTATTTCAACCTTCGGTTCGCTTTCGGCTGTGTTTGAAGCTTCATACGAACAGCTTCTTGAAGTTGACGGAATAGGTGAAAGCTCTGCGCTGCTTCTTTCGTCAATCCCCGCAATCTGCAGAAGATATGCCGAAAGCTCTGTTTCGGGGAAACAGAATCTTTCAGACCCCGATGAAGCCTCGGCGTATATCATAAGAAAGTTTTACGGAAACAACAAGCTTGAATCGTTTTATATGCTTTGCCTCGATGCGGTGGGCAATCTGATAAACTGCTGCAAAATGGGCGAAGGCACCTCAGGCAGCGTTATAATTGATAAGCGAAGCATGCTTGAAACTGCACTCAGGAACAAAGCGGATAAAATTATTTTTGCCCATAACCACCCCAACGGAGTTGCGGCGCCGTCAAGAAACGATATTGTTCTCACAAGCGACCTCGGCTCCGTGCTCAACGGAGTGGGTATAAGGCTTGTTGATCATATCATTGTTGCGGGCGGAGAAGCTTTTTCGCTTGCATCTGTTGATAAATACAGACCGTTATTTGTATAATCAATGCGTTACAACCGCCTTTTCAGGCGGTTGTTTTTGTTTGGATTATATTTAGCTCTGTCAGAATTTTATAACAATTTTGTGCGAGCCTGCGCCTGCAGTTATTTTCAGCATAGCCGCTCCGTTTTCACCGATAGGCTCGAGCGCATATTCACCGTCGCACTCAATGGATTTTGTTGCTTTGTGAACATAGATTTCTGTGGGAAGATTATATTCTTTATCCTGATCATATGTAAGAGTGAAGATATCGTTTTCTCTGTCAAAAGAATATTTGTCAATCTTTCCGCAAACCGCAACGGGTGATGTTCTTTTTAAACAGGTCATAATGGGGTCGTTGAGAAGGCCTTCATAATATGCCCAATAAGTCTGACCCCAGCGGTTGCTGTCGAATTTGTCGAGAAGGTATTCAATATGGTAGAGCCAATCCGTGCCTTCGGACTGTCCGCCCCATTCGCCAACAAGAAGGGGGATTCCGAGTCTCTCCTGCGAACGCTTGTGTTCATCAAAAATAGAGCCGACTCTTGAGTTGCTTGCGTATTTGTATGCGGGTGTGTCAACCATAAGGTCATAAGCGTGAGGCGCAAAGCAAAGCTTCTTTTCCTGTTCGCCGTTGTAGTTGACAGCGGGGGTTGAGTAGGGGATACCGAGGTTTGAATAATAGCTGTTTTCCATAATGATAATGCCGTTATCGGTAACCTCGCGGATTGCTTTTGCGGTTTTGTTTATGAACTTTGAATAGTGACCTGTATCGAACTTTCTGATGAGTTCGTCGCCTCCGCTTGTTGCCTTGCGGAAGAGCGAGGGGTCATTGAAAGGCTCAAGGCATTTGATTACGTTGCCTGAAAGGAGCTGCTTGAGCATCCAGCCTTTCTTGCATCTTTTATCTGTCAGAACGGTTTTCGCAACACCCATTATGAGCTTTCTGAAAACCTTGCCGCCGTCTGTGCCGGGGAAAGGCTCGTTGAGAAGGTCAAAGCCGAAAAGAGCGGGGTGATCCTTGAATCTTTCTGCAACGTGCTTCCACATATTGCAGAAATATGTCTGAAGAGGTTTGCCGTTGTATTCTTTGTCTGCCCAGAAATTATCAAAGCAGTTATGGATTGCCTTGCCCCAGAAATAGCCTTCAGCCCAAACGAATCTTGTGGGCTTGAATTTTGCGCCGTCGGTAAGGCAAGCCCAGCCGGGAGCGCCGTCTGCGGGCGTGTTGACTGTTCCGCCGTAAAGATCCTGATGCATATCAAGATAGAAATAGATGCCGTATTTTTCGCAAAGGTCAGCAACCTTCTGAACCTTATCGAGATATTCCTCATCGTATTTTTCGGGCTCGGGTTCAACCGCATCCCAGGTGAGACCGAGTCTTACGATGTTGAAGCCGTTTTCGCTGAGATTTTTGATAAGCTCTTCGCTGTAATCAAGAAGATATGTTTTGCGGGTATCACCCGGATTTTTCTCATACCCTTTGTCGCAAAGGTTAACGCCGTTAAAAATTCTTTCTCTTCCCTCGGAGTCAACAAAGCTTTTTTCGAATGTGCTGATTTTAAGCATAAAAATTCTCCTCTTAAGAACTGATTATATACTCAATAAGTATACCATCAATATTCGATTATTGCAACTGTTTTATATGTTACAAAAAAGCTTGTTTATTAATATTGTTTCTATTGCTTTATTTTAAAATGTATGATAAACTGAAATAGATAAAATTATTAAGAATAGAGGTAATTGTTTTGGCAGCATCAACACTTTTCAAAATGTATTGCAGAACCTATCAGGGAATATTCAGAGTTGCGGTTAATTTCCTTAACTGGAAAGAACCCGAGCTTGTAAAAGGCGCAGGCAGCGTTAAGAAGCTTCCTGAGGTTGTTAAGGCAAACGGTCATAACAGCGTTCTTGTTGTAACCGATAAGGGCCTTATGGGTCTTCACCTTCTTGACGGCCTTTTTGAAGGTCTCGATAAGGCGGGTGTCAAGTATACCGTTTATGACGGCACACAGCCCAACCCCACAATCAACAACATTGAAGATGCAAGAAAGCTTTATGTTGATAACAACTGCACCGCTCTTATCGCATTCGGCGGCGGTTCGCCTATGGATTGCGCCAAGGTAGCGGCTGCAAGAATTGCAAAGCCCAATAAGACTGTTCAGAAGATGAGAGGAACTCTCAAAATTCTCAAAAAGCTTCCCACAATCTATGCTGTTCCCACAACTGCGGGCACAGGCTCTGAAACAACCATCGCTGCTGTTGTTTCAGACCCCGAAACACACGAGAAATATGCTCTTCAGGATCCTGTTCTTCGCCCCAAGTATGCGGTTCTTGACCCTGAACTGACGGTAGGTCTTCCTCCTCACATCACCTCAACAACAGGTATGGATGCCCTTACCCATGCAGTTGAAGCTTATATCGGCCACAGCAACACCAAAGAAACTGCTGCAGCTGCCGAAAAAGCAACAAAGATGATTTTTGAAAATATTCTTAAAGTATATGAAAACGGCAAGGATATTCAGGCAAGAGAAAATATGCTTGAAGCTTCTTATCTTGCAGGTATCGCTTTCACAAGAGCTTATGTTGGCTATGTTCACGCAATTGCTCATAACTTCGGCGGTATGTACGGAACACCTCACGGCCTTGCAAACGCAGTTATCCTTCCCTATGTTCTTGAATACTACGGTGAGAGCGCATACAGCCGCCTTGCAAAGCTTGCCGATTATGCGGGCCTTGAAACAAGCGGTATGACAGAGGCTCAGAAGGCAGTTCTCTTCATTGAAAAAATCAAGGAGTTCAACAGACTTCTCAACATCCCCGAGCATCTTGATGTTCAGGAAAAGGATATTCCCACCATTGCAAAGAGAGCGGCAAAAGAAGGCAATCCTCTTTATCCCGTTCCCAAGATTATGGATATCGAAGACTTTATGTCCGTTATAAGAAAAATCGGCAATCTCAACTGATAAAATTTTGCTGTGATCATTTCTGTTTTAATATCGGTTATTTCGATTGAAAGGAAGTGCTGAATATGAAAATTCGTCGGCTGATTTGTTTTGTGATGTCGTTTGTGCTCGTCATATGCTCGTGCACGGCTGTTGTTTTCGCAGAGGATAACAACAAATGGAATCCGAAAAACGAAGCCCCGTTTGTGTTTGTTCACGGCCTTAACGGTTGGGGCGGTGCAGAGGATATAAACGGAATTGTTCCTTATTGGGGGGCGACGACGGGCGACCTTATGGCGTATCTTCAGGGCGAAGGCTATGAATGCTATTCCGCTTCGGTGGGTCCTCTGAGCAGTGCGTGGGACAGAGCTTGCGAGCTCTACGCTCAGCTTGTCGGAACAACTGTTGACTACGGTGCGGCGCATTCAGCGAAATATAATCATGACAGATACGGAAGAACGTATTACACAGCGCTTGTTCCCGATTGGGGTGAGCTTGATGAAAACGGAAAGCTGCAACAGATTCACCTTATCGGTCACAGCTTCGGCGGAACAACCGTCAGAATGCTCATTCAGCTTCTTACCGAAGGCTCGGCAGAAGAAATGGCAGCAACACCCGCAAACGAGATTTCGGGTCTCTTTACGGGCGGAAAAGGCGATTGGGTAAAGAGCGCAACAACGGTATGCACTCCCCATAACAGCACATCGGTTTATTATCCGCTTGTTGCACTCGGTCTTGATGTTGTTGTTCAGACCTTCAGCTATGTTTATGCCGCAGTTCTCGGAAGGTCGATTTTCAACGGCGGTATGGTTGATTTTCATCTTGAACAGTTCGGTCTGACCGATGTTCCGGGTGGCGAAAAGGCAGACGGTTTCTTTGAAGCGATGAGCCTTGTGCTCGAAAACAAAGAGGATTCCTGTCAGTATGACCTCACTCCCGAAGGAACCGTAAAAATCAATGATACGCTTGATATCAATGAGAACATATATTATTTCTCATATGCTTTTGATTCAACTGAAGAGATTGCAGGGATCCGTTTGCCGGGCATCAAAACCAACCCCGTGATTTATCTAACATCGCTTGCAATGTGCTTCATAAATTTTGAAGACCCTTACACGGGCGTTGTTTATGATGAATCGTGGTATCTGAATGATGCTCTCGTAAACACTGAAAGCTCAAAATATCCATTGGATGAACCGCATAAAGATTTTGACGGCGGCAAGATTGAAAAGGGCGTGTGGCAGGTTATGCCTGTTCAGAAGGGCGACCACGGAACGGCGATAGGTCTTTTTGCCGAGAAAGATAAAACCCAGAGCTTCTATCTTGAGCTGTGCGAAATGCTCAATGCTCTTCCCGATTAATATGATTATAAAGGGTGATCGCAAGGTCACCCTTGAATTTTAAGGAGAAAATATGAAAAAAATTATTGCTTTTATTTTGGCTTCAACCGTTATTCTTTCAGGCTTTTCGCTGACGGGAGAGGTGGGGGATTTCAGAAGAACCTTTGAAGGATGCATAGAAATTGTTGTCAGGGCTTTTCGAAGCGCATTCGGAAGCAGAACCTATACGGGCTACACCGGGCTTTGCGATATACCCGAAACAGAAAACGGTTATGTTCCCCAAGGATATTGCTTCAGCGAAAGCGAAAATCTTCATTTCATATCTTATTATCACAGCGAAAATGCAACGGTTATTTCGGTTGTTGATGCTGAAAGCGGAGAAAGAGTGAAAACTCTCAGGCTGAAAAAATCAAACGGCAAGGATTTCAAGGGCCATGCAGGCGGTATTGCCGAAGACGGCTCGTATTTTTATGTTGTTGACGGCAAGAAAATATATCGCATTGATATGAGTGATATTCTTTCTGAAACGGATGGCGGAGCGATTGTTCTTGAAAAATATATAACAACCGATGTCAAGTGCTCATATCTGAACTGTGACGGAAAATATCTTTATGCGGGCGAATTTTATACTTTTGAATTTGACGGTAGTTACGATACCGATAAATCGCATCATATCGCATATTCGCTTTTTGAAACATCGTATGCACGATGCAATGCTTATCTTCTTGATAACATAAACGCATTGTTCTCTGCGGATGAGAGCGAAACTCCCGCTCCCGATATGATTTTCACAACTCCCAACTGCGTTCAGGGCTTTGCAAGGTTGCCTGACGGTGGCTTTGCGCTGAGCATTTCATACGGCAGAAACAACAATTCTTCTCTCAATGTTTACGGTGATGTAACAAAGGCGGATGCCGTGTTTGAAGTTGAATACGGCGAAAAGAAAGTGCCTGCATATAAGCTTTCAAAAGATACTCGGATATCATCGCAGACGCTTCCGCCTCTTCTTGAGGGCATCGATGATATGAGCGGCAAAACTGCGGGGATTTTTGAATCCTGTGCTCAGAAATACAGCGATGCGGCGTTTATAGTTGAAAAAATCTGTGTTTTTTAAATAAAAAATTCAACAAACTTTTTTGGTGAAAAAATTGTCATAAACTGTTGTTTGGTTGATATAAACAAACTTACGCAATGTGATTTGTGCAAAAGATACAAAAACATTTTACCTGTTCTTCTTATTCTGTTAAGGCTGAATAGTTTTACGATACGCCGAATTTAGTGATATTGCACAAATATACAAGTAGTGTTTTGTGCAAAATCACTTGACTTTTTCGTAAAATGGTGTATAATAAAGCCACAACGAAAAAGAAAGGATGAATGTAAATGAATTTCGAAAACACAACTTACAACGCAGAAAGAAAACTCCTTGATGAAATCAGCACCGAGAAGAAGTTTCTTACATTCAAGAAGCTTGTTAAAATCTTTGAGTTGAACGCACTTCTCAGCAGCCATAAATAATTTGGTTGAGAGGGGCTGATTCATCCCCGAAAATATCGCCGCTTGCGGTGATTTCATATAATCTGAGAGGGGTTACCTGTCTCAGAGCTCAGGAAAGTTTCGCAGATCGGGAAGGCTATGCCTTTTCGGTCTGTTTTTGTTTTTTTATCATATAATATAATGTAATAATTATATAGGGGGGAAGAATATGAATTGCTGCATAACAGAACTCAGGTGCAAGGAGGTTATCAACAAATCCAACGGATGCCGAATCGGATTTGTGAGCGATATCGAGGTTGACAGCTGTTGCGGAAGAGTTGTTGCGCTTGTTGTTTACGGCAAGCCGAAATATTGGGGAATCTGCGGCAGAAGAGAAAAAATCCGCATCTGCTGGGAGGATATCGAGGTTATCGGAAACGACACCATCCTTGTTTGCAAAGCCCAATGCGATGACCGCCCGAGAAGGGGGAGGGCATAAAAACAACACCCCGAAGCGTTGTGCTTCGGGGTGCATTTGTATGTGTTGATTAATACTTGAAGTTCTTGTAGAAGATGTGAGCTGTACCTGTTGCGTTGCCGCCGCCTGTTACATCGATAACAACTTCGATATTGTATTCAACAGTAAGGCTTACAAGGTGGCCTGTTGCTGCATCGATAACTGCAACGATTGTTGCGTTGTCATAGCTTTCTTCAATAACTGCGCCGCTAACAACCTGGCCTACTGCTGCATAGATAACGGGAGCGGTTTTGTGGTCAAAGTAGCTCTTGTCAAGATCGCCTACGCAGATACCGCATTTGTCAATGGGAGCTTTTGTCCATGACTCTGACTTTGAAGCCTTGCTGGTGCCGGGCTTAACGTTGAATTTGATTGTGTACTTGCCGTTGTTTTCTGTGCAGGTTGCACTTGTGATATCAGATGTTGAAAGAGTGCTCTTTCTGAGATAGTGGTGAGGAACATCGCTTTCCCACTGACCCTTTGTAACATCCATTGTGTACTTGTTTTCAGCGCCGATACCCATGAATGAGTAAACAAGGTCGCCGAATGTTTTGAGAAGGAAACCTGCATTGAGGGTTTCGTTATCTGTGTAACGAATCTTGTTGAAGCCAACCTTCTTTGCGTATGCATCGTTGATTGTTTTGTTGTAAAGTGCAAGGATTTCTTCTGCTGTTTCGGGAGCCTTTTCGATTGCGGGAAGAGTTGTGCCTGCTTCTGTTGTTGTTTCGTCAGCAGCTGCTGAGGGGTCAACCTCTGAACCGCCTTTAACGGGAGCTTCTTCTGTTGCATCAACGGGAGCGTCTGTAACAATTTCGTCTGTTACAACTTCTTCTGCTGCTTCTGTGGTGGTTGTTGTTTCTGTGTCCTTGTTGCCGCTGCAAGCTGCAAAGCTGAGAAGCATTGCAAGAGCGAGCATAAGTGCGAGAATTTTTTTCATTGGTGTTATCTCCTTTGATATTTTTTAATGCCTTACGGCATAATTTACATATTTACTGTTTCAATGAATTTCATGAATGCTTCAAAACCGTTTTCGTTGCGCTTATAAACGCCTGCGTGCTCAAGCACAGTTGCGAACACCTTGCCAACCTCGGCTTTAAGGATATCCATAACATTTTCTGCGTTTATTTCAGCATAATTTCCGATGAATTCTTCAACCCATTCTGCGTGAAGAGCGGTTTTTTCATCTGCGCGCAAATCCTTGCCGTTTACTATTGAATCAGCAAGAGCTTCAAGTTCATCTTTGAGTCTGGGAGGAAGGACTGCAAGGCCCATAACCTCGATAAGACCGATGTTTTCTTTCTTGATGTGATGAAGCTCTGCGTGGGGATGATATACGCCGAGGGGATGCTCATCGGTTGTTATGTTGTTGCGAAGAACAAGATCAAGCTCGAATTTTTCGCCTCTTCTTCTTGCGATGGGTGTTATTGTGTTATGCGGAGCATCGGTTTCGGCAAAGATGAAAGCGCTTTCATCGGTATATCCGCGCCATGCTGTGAGAATTTTATCTGCAAGCTCAACAAGCGCATCTTTGCTGTCTGAAAGAAGTCTGATTGTTGACATAGGCCATTTAACGATGCCTGCTTCAACATTTTCAAAGCCTGTAAACTCAATTTTCTTTTCAATCGGAGCTCGCTCCATTGCAAATTCGTATCTGCCGCCCTGGAAATGTTCGTGGCTGAGAATTGAACCGCCTACAATGGGAAGGTCTGCATTTGAGCCAACAAAATAGTGGGGGAAGAGGGTGACGAATTCAAGAAGTTTTGAGAAAGCCGCTTTGTCAATTTTCATCGGAGTGTGTGCGCCGTTGAAAACGATGCAATGCTCATTATAATAAACATAGGGCGAATACTGCATGAACCAGCCCGAATTGTTTATTGTTATGGGAATGATTCTGTGATTCTGCCTTGCGGGGAAATCAACTCTTCCCGCGTAGCCTTCGCATTCTCTGCAAAGCTGACATTTGGGATAACCCGACTGCGGTGCGTTTTTTGCCGCTGCAATCGCCTTGGGGTCTTTTTCGGGTTTTGAAAGATTAACGGTTATATCGATTGTGCCGTAATCTCCGCTATGCTGCCATTTAAGAATTTTTGCTATTCTGTCGCGGCGGATATAATTTGTATCTCCGCTGAGCGCATAATAATAGTCTGTTGCTTTTTCAGGTGAAGCCGCATAGAGCGAATTGAATTTTTCAATAACCTGAGAGGGGCGGGGGGTGAGCACGCCCATAATTGCGGTGTCGAATAAATCTCTGTATGTAATCGAATCTTCGATAACTCCGTTTTCTGCCGCATAATCGCAAAGAGCATCAAGCAGCTCGTTGATTTCTCCGCTTGCTTCTGCGCATTCACCGTCATAAGAATCTTTCTTGAGAAGAGCAAGAATACCGTTTGTGCAGTATACTTTATCGCTCTCTTCGATAAGACCGTGTTTTACGGCGTATGACACAAGAGCCTTGATGTATGAATCTGTCATATTATACCTCATTTTATAACAATGTATCACTATTATATACTTTCGGTATGAGTTGTGCAAGTGTCTTTTGAAATATTTATATAAAATATATACAAAAACTGAATATTTATGTTAATATATACATAAGGAGGGGTAGTATGGATTTTCTGAATTCTGTTTTATGCGTTGTTTTTGTGACCCTTGCGGCAAGCTATGCGTGGGGAATGAGAGGCACTGTTATCGGCGGAGAAAAAGGTGCAATGCTGCCAGGTGTGTTTATCGGCACGCTTTTTGCATTCTTTGCCGGCGGAGAAATAAGAGATAACTTCTGGATTGTTGCCGCGGCGGGTCTTATGGGTATGACCTTCGGTGGAATTGAAACATACGGTGAAACAATAGGTATGGTGCTTCACCGCGGAATGGCAGATTACCGCCCGATAAAAGGCTATACGGGTCTTGCAGTGAAGGGTGCGCTGTGGTTTTCGGTTTGCGGCGGATTTATTGCTTTTGCGTTTTCTGCAATGAGCGGAAAAATCTATTCCGCAGCGGATATAATCATTTTCTGTTTGCTTATTCCTCTTATTCAGCAAATCGGTTTTCGCATTTTTAATCTGCCTTTTGATAAAGAAAAAGGAATCCGTCCTCAGATTTTTTATTCGATAAACCGCCGTGAGGAATGGGGGAGCAACCTTGCGCTTCTTTTTGCAATGCTTGCTCTTTCAATCATCAGAAGTGACGGATTTATGCTTACGATGATAAGCTGCGGTCTCGTTGCCGGCGCTGTCGGTTGGATTGCGGGAATGAAAGCATTTGAATCTTCGGTTTTTCCGAGAGAAGACGGCAGATATCTTTTTGACAAGCTTTACAGAAAAGGCGTTTTTGACGGCTGGAAGCTGATGGAGCTCATTCTCGGCGCAGCAGGCGGTCTCGGGCTTTCAATAGGCTTCTGTACTCAGTTTGATGTTATAGAGGAATATAATTTTGCGATTGCAGAAAACGGAAGATTTGCGCCGCTTGGCGATGCCGAAAAATATATGCCGTATGCGGCGGCAGTTTTTGCGGTGGCTGTTCTTATTATTAATGTATATCAGTTTATCTGCTCAAGAAAAAACAAAGAAGTAAATTCATTTATCTGTGATCTTGTTGAAAGACCTTTTTATAATGTTTTGCCGATGCTCTTTGTTTTGCTCGGCTCGGTTTCCGTTGCGAGAATAATGACTGTTTTTATGCTCGTTTTTGTGTGTATGATAAAATGCTTTTTTGATAAGTTTGAAAAGGCAAGATTTATTTATCTGTTTCAGGTTATCGGGATTGCCTTGTGTGCCGCTGTTTTTGCGGGAGACATCATTCTCAGCGGTTACGGCCCGTTTGCCGTTATGCTAGCAGGCACCGTGCCATATCTTCTTATGGAGATTGCCTTTGCGGTTTCGGATGCGCGAAAGAAACATATGCCGATAAAAAAATATATGTCAGAAACCGCTTTTGCAACAGTTTTTCCGACCCTTGCGGTTATGAGCGTTGTTATATTGCTTGTTTCATATAAAATATTTTGCTTTTGATATTTACTTTTTGCGTTTCATATGTTAAAATATTAAAGCGTAAAAGCGTTTTGAAAGGAAGTATATATAATGGCTAACAAAATCAAAGACGATAATGTTGATTTTCTTTTCGAAGCAATTCTCAACCTTCAGACACTTGAGGAATGTTATGATTTTTTTGAGGATCTTTGCACCGTGCCTGAGCTTAAGGCGCTTTCTCAGAGAATAGTTGTTGCAAAGATGCTCAGAGATAAAAAGGTTTACAGCGATATAGTTTCCGCAACAGGCGCAAGCACAGCAACAATCAGCCGCGTAAACCGTTCATTGCAGTATGGCTGTAACGGTTATGAAGAAATCTTCAAGAGGATGGAAAAGTAATGTCATACGATATTTTTTCCGGATTCTATGACCGTTTGACAGATAATGTTGAGTATGAGAAGCGTGCAGATTATTTTTGCAGGCTTCTTTCATTGTGCGATATCAAAGGCGGAATTCTTCTTGACCTCGGATGCGGAACGGGCAGTATGTCCGTTAAAATGGCAGAAAAAGGCTTTGACGTTATCGGGGTTGACAGCAGCATAGGTATGCTTGGCGTTGCCCAGCAGAAAATGTATGAAAGCGGAAAACGCATTTTGTTTCTCAATCAGAATATGCAGGATATTGACCTTTACGGCACTGTTGACTGCGCAATCTGCGTTCTTGACGGAATAAATCATCTCAATAACTCTGATGAGGTTAAGCAAACATTCAATAAGGTATCGCTTTTTATGAATAAAGGCGGAGCCTTTGCGTTTGATGTCAATACAATATATAAACATAAAGCCGTGCTTGCGGATAATGCGTTTATATATGAATTTGATGATTTGTTCTGCGCCTGGCAGAATAATTATAATGAAGAAGACAACAGCGTTGACATTTCTCTTGATTTTTTTGAGGAAGAAGACGGAGTATATTACAGAAGCTGTGAAAATTTCTCGGAGCAGGCATATGAGCTTTGCGATATTTCATCGTGGCTTGAAGATGCCGGTTTTGAGGTTGTCGGCGTTTATGATGATATGACAACAGAACCTGTTGAGCCCGACAGTGAGAGGGCAGTATTTTTAGCAAGAAAGAAGTAATAATATGAGTGAACTTGTAAGAATGATTTCAACCGACGGCACACTTACGGTTATGGCCGTTGATTCAACCGATATTATAAGACGAATGGAATGGATTCACCGCACCTCTGCGGTAACATCTGCCGCTCTCGGCAGATTGCTCACTGCGGCGTCGATGATGGGCGCCGTGCTTAAGGGCAAGGATAACAGCGTGACTCTGCGCCTTAACGGCGGAGGCCCTGCAGGCTCGGTTATAGCTGTTTCAGACAGCGAAGGCAATGTCAGAGGTTATGTTGCAAACCCCATCGTTGAGATACCTCTCAACGAAAAAGGCAAGCTCGATGTTGCGGGCGCAGTCGGCAAAGACGGAACACTCACCGTTGTTAAGGATCTGGGAATGAACGAACCCTATGTTGGTCAGGTGCCTATCGTGACGGGCGAAATCGCAGAGGATATAACAAGCTATTTTGCAATCAGCGAACAGCTCCCGAGCGTTTGCGCTCTCGGCGTGCTCGTAAATCCTGATTTAACAATTCAGGCAGCGGGCGGATTTATCATTCAGCTTCTTCCCACGGCAATGGATGATACCATTGATAAGGTTGAAGAATGCATAAAGGATATCGCCCCTGTAACGAAGATGCTCACAAGCGGTATGAGCGCAGAGGATATCTGCCGCAGCGTGCTCAAAGGCTTTGACCTTGAAATTCTCGACACCTCAAATCCTGAGTACAGATGCAACTGCTCAAGAGAGAGAGTATCAAAGGCTCTGCTCACAATCGGCAAGGAAGGTCTGCTTGAAATGGCGCAGGATAAGAAGACAGAAGTGTCCTGTCATTTCTGCGAAAAGAAGTACAGATTCAACTCAAAAGAGATCCTTGAACTTATCGAAAAATAATTCCTTAAAAGCACTAAAAAATTTTTTTAAAAAATTTTAAAAAAATTTGAAAAAAAGGGTTGACAAATCCGAAAAAGTAGTGTATGATACATAACGTTGCTTGACCAAAGCAACGCCAACGTGGGAGCATAGCTCAGCTGGGAGAGCATCTGCCTTACAAGCAGAGGGTCACAGGTTCGAGCCCTGTTGTTCCCACCATTTGGCCCGGTAGTTCAGCTGGTTAGAACGCTAGCCTGTCACGCTAGAGGT
>JAZLBI010000152.1:0-10056 GCA_045613625.1 Acutalibacteraceae bacterium
CCAGAACATATTTTCAGGTATTTCATCGTTTTCGTGTTTGCCGGGGCGCATCATTACATATGCACTCATGCCGCCCTGACGCAGAAGCTGGGGAAGCATGCCGTTGTGACCGAAGGAGTCAACGTTGTAGCCGGTTTTGCAGATTTTGCCGAATTTTTCGTAGTAGTAAAGCTGGCTGTAGAGTGCCTGCCTTGCAAAGCTTTCGCCGCTGGGCATATTACAGTCAGGCTGTACCCACCAACCGTTTACTATGTGCCAGCGTCCTTTTTTTACCATTTTCTGAATTTCTGCAAACATTTCGGGGTCGATTTCTTCAACCCAGCGGTAATATGCCGCAGATGAACAGGTGAAAACAAAGCCTTTATATTCGTTAAGTCTGTCAAGGGCTGAACGGAAAGTCTGCATAACTTCGTTGCAACCTTCCTGCCAGCGCCAGAGCCAGATGGGGTCAAGATGAGCGTTGCCGATAATATGTATTTTATTATTCATTGCCGCACCTCATTATTCAAAAAATCCGTAATATCTGCCGAACCAATACGCAAAAGTATAAACATAGCAGCTTTCAACAACCATAACGCCGCCCGAATCCTCATTCTTAAGGTCAAGAGGGTTACGGTCGTATTTCGAAATAAATCTTTCATCGGGAGGAAGAAGAATCGAAATTTCCTTGCCGCCAAGCTTCATATCCTTAACGGGAACATCGTGTCTGCCGATAAGAGAAACGCCAGCCGCAAGTCTGCTTGCATTTGTTCTGTAGAACCATTCTGCGTGGCGCTCAACATCGCATTCTTCATCAGGGCAGGAAATGAGATAAGGAAGGTCATAGCCCGGATTATGCTCTCTTTCAATGGATGTTCTCCACGCCTTATAGCCTTTTCTGTATTTTGCAAGAAGTGTTTCGTCCTTCTCAAGCATACAAAGACCTGTATAAGCAAGGGTCGCAAGCATATGGTCGCCGTACATAATATCTTCAACAAAAATGAAATCGCCCGAAAGGCTTGCCTGATAGAGTCTGTCGAAATGCTTTTCGGTTCTGTCTGCATAACCGAGTTCGTTTATAAGGTAATCATACTGCTCTCTCCATTTGCCCTGCTCACCCGTTATTTTCATTGTAACGAGAAGATACATAAGAAGCTGAGCGGAATTGAGAGTGCCGTCAACCCAACCGAATTCAGTGTTGAAATAATCAACGCTCCATTTTGCCCAGGTGGTGGGCTTGCCTGTGAAATCGTGAAGCTCATAACCGTTATCGATAATATGATTCATAAGCGCAACGGTTGATGTTTTTATAAGCTCACCAAGCTCGGGGTCATCCTCTGCAAGATGCTCATAAGCATAAAGGTTATGAAGGAAATGATGAGTTATTTCATCGCTGCTCGTGTCAGCTTTATATACGATATCGTTGATTGTGTAGCCAAGGTCGGTATAAAGCTTTGCAAGCCTCGGAGGAACTTCGGCAGATGCATCAATAACAACGCCGTTAACTCCCTTTTTCACTGAGTCGGTTGTTTCAAGGCAGGTTGCCTTGCCATCGGTAATTCTCAGAAAAAGTCCGTCATCTGGCACGGGCTCATCTGCACAAAGATATGTTCTTGCGGCAAAACCGTCGCCTCTTGAATGAATATGAAGAAGAAGAAGGTTTGCTTCAACTGCGTTTGTTGCAATTTCTTTTGCTTTTACAGTGTCGGGATGGTCTGCGCCTTTTTCACGCTTGAATGTTGCATATTTGAGAATTTCGCCTATTGAGAATCCTGAGGTGAAGCTGCCGTCGTTATCTGAATGACCGTAAGGAAGAGCAGACTCAAGATTTCTTGCCTGAGCAAGACGCTTCTGGCTTATCATGCCTCTGCGGCTTACATATCTGAGAGTTTCTTCAAGAAGAATATCTGCTTTTTCTTCGGCGCCGATAAGCTTCATTTCTATATATGCCGCACCTGTATCGGTAAGCACCCAGATATTTTCGCCGTCGGGCATAATTGCTTTGATGTTATTATCAAGCAAATCTCTGGGGGCACTGAAATACATCACGATATCTTCTTCTCTTTCGGCGTTTTTGTCGTAACGGGTAAGACCGTTCGATGCGCCGTACCATTCAATTTCACCCACCTGAGCAAAGCAGGTGTAATCGCTCTTTTTTGAAGGAAGAGGATAAGGGAAGCCCTCAAGAGAAGGTTTTTCGTTTTTGAAAGTCAAAAGTTCGGCAGGTATTGCAGAATCTCCCGCCTGATATAATGTGCAGAATCTGCACACATGGGGTTTCAGTTTATAAGGTTTATTCATAATGCACCTCAAAAAATTAATATATAATAAATATAACAGAACAAATAGATATATGCAATAAAAATTTTATAAATTTAAAATATTTACTTTTAACTGCGCAGATGATATAATACACGGGAAATCAACAAAAATTAAAAGGTGATTTATGTTACATTTCAAAAAAATAGAATTGGATGATATTTCTCTTCTCAAAGCATATTATTCTGTATACCCATCAAGGCAGTGTGACCGCTCGGCGGGTGCAAGCGTTATGTGGAGAGATTATTTTGAAAACAAATACGCCGTTATTGACGGAACGATTGTTTTTTCATCAAATTTCAAGGGCGAAACCTGCTTCACTTTCCCTGTCGGAAGAAATGTTGACAACGCTCTTGATGAGATTGAAAAGCATTGCAAAGAAAGCGGAATCCCTATGGTGCTTTGCGCAGTCAGCAAAACCGAACTTAAAATGCTTGAAAAAAAATACGCAAAAATCAACGCCGATGCAGACAGAGATTGGTTTGATTATCTTTATGAAAAAGATGCTCTTCTCAATCTTATCGGCAGAAAATATTCAACCCCGAGAAACCATATCAACAAATTCCGCAAGCTTTATTCAGACTGGTCTTTCGAACCCATCTGCAGAGAAAACATTGCTCAGCTTATTGAGTTCACCAATAATTTCACATTCAATTCACAAAAAGACGACAGCGCAAGGCTTGAACTTGAAATGTGCGTTGAGGTTCTTCGGAACTATGAAAAATACGGAATGCTCGGCGGTGCGCTGAGTGTTAACGGTAAAATAATCGGCTATTCCATAGGCGAAATAATCGGTGATACACTTATCTGCCATATTGAAAAAGCCGATATATCATATTCAGGCGCTTACCAGATGCTCACAAATCAGTTTCTCAGAATGTATGCAACGGGAGATGACGTTAAATTCATAAACCGTGAAGAAGACTGCGGAGACGAAGGGTTAAGAAAATCAAAGCTCTCATATCATCCTGTAGAGCTTCTTGAAAAAAACACCGTAACAATCGGAAAGGAATGATAAAATGAAACTCGGTATTATCAACGGATGGAGCGAAGGCTGCATCAAATATGTTCACGACAAGGGTCTTGATGCTGTTGAATTCTGCGTCAATTATAACTATGATTCCGAAGAATTTCTTTCTCAGGCAAACGAAATTAAGGGATACAGCGAGAAATACGGCGTTGCCGTAGGCTCAATGGGCAGATGGGGTATGACAAGAATCGATGACAACGGTGAAATCATCCCCGAAGCTCTTCAGAACGATAAAAACCTCATTGAAGCCGCTTCAATCATCGGCTGCCCCGTATATAACTGCGGTGTGAACTATGTTGAAAGCAAAAGCTTTTACGAAAACTGCAACATTGCAATCGATTATCTCGGCAAGCTCATTGAATTTGCAAAAGAAAAAGGAGTTAAGATTGCTGTTTATAACTGTCGCTGGGAAAACTTTATTGTTGAGCCCAAAGTATGGGAAGTTGTTCTTTCGGCATTGCCTGAGCTCGGCATCAAATATGATATTTCACATTGCATTTACGATAACGGCAACTATCTTGCCGAAATGCGCGACTGGGGCGACAGATTCTATCACTTCCACCTCAAGGGCTGCGTATACTTCGACAACGATGTTTATGACGATGCACCCGCAGGGCTTGACAGCATAAATTGGGGCGCTGCAATGGATATTCTTTACACAAAGGATTATAACGGAATGCTCTCGATAGAGCCTCATTCACAGTATTGGCAGGGCAAAAAGGGCCAATGGGGAATTGATTACACAATCAACTATTTCAGACCCATGATTATGCCCGAAGACTATGAATTCAGCGATAACCCCTATATGCCCTGAGGTGAAAAAATAATGAAAGCAATAAAATTATCGCTGTGCATTATTCTGTGTTTGCTCGCTTTAACCTCGTGCGCAAAAAACAACACGGATTACTTTGCTTCGGAATTGCAGAAATGCCCCGAAGAAACGCAATATATGCCGCTTCTTTTCAAAAGCATTGATACACCCGAAGATATTAAGGTTTCTGCTCTTGCAGACGGCACGGCAACCTTCACCGCCGAGAAAGAAATCAAAGCTGAAAGCGGCAACATATATCAATATGCCAATGTTCATATTCAGAAACACAATTCGGATATAAACGGTTCAATCGATAAAGTTATTGATACCTATGTCAAAGAAACTGAATCGGTTGTAAATGCCGTTAAACATGAATACAACGGTAAGAATTATGCAATATCACATGAAATTCGACCCGATCTTGAACACACCGTTCTGAACGTGATTTACCCCGTAACCGATAATGTTTCTGCCTTTTTTGCACTGAGGCTGAGCGCGACCCCTGATGACATCACCGAAGAATTGCTTGATAAAATCTGCGAAGATACAGAAGTTATAAAGATATAAAAAATCCGCCAAGACCGTATAGGTTTTGGCGGTATTTTTACATCCAGAAAAGTTTTTCTCCGTCTGTTTCCTGAAGATGTGAAACATCATTCTGCAATGCGAGTTTCGGCAACTCTGTTTCGCAGAAATTAACTTTTGATACAGATGCATTGTATACGGAAAATCTCATTATTCCGTTTGGTATCCCGAGTGCGGCTCTGATAAGAAACTGAGCATACATTCCGTGGGCAACAAGAATAACATTTTCGTGGTTTCTGTGGTTTTCTTTTATTTTGGCAATAACTCTTTCAGCTCTTTCGATGCATTCTTCATCGCTTTCTTCAAAATCTTCAAAACCGTTTTCGGTTTTTCGGACTCCCCTTTCGAGCAAATCATAATCAACCGTCATATTATCGGAAATATATGACGCGGTTTTTCTTGCCCTGTCGAGCGGGCTGACATAGAGCGTAAAATCCTTCAAAGATGAAAATCTTTCACCCAATGCCCGTGCCTGATTTTCGCCGTGAGGTGTAAGCGGAGGGTTTGTTTTATCAAACGGCTCATCGGTTTCAATGTTGCCCATACTCTCGGCATGGCGGATTATATAGAGCTGAAGATACATTTCATCGTTTCTCATCAATTTCACCTCATACACAGTATAAATTCATATCCCAACACGGAATATACGGATGTCGGCGGATATAAAATTTATAATCAGGATTTATTCGGGCTATTTCAAGCGGTATTTCAAAAACATCACAGCTTCTGTGATAAAGCGCAATATTCAGCTTGGGCTTTTGATTTTTCAGAGTGTTTTTCGCGCCTTCAAGCATATGAGCCTCTGCGCCTTCAACATCAACCTTTATATATGTTACCGCCTTATCTTCGCAAAGCGCATCAACGGATACCGCTTCAATTTCTTCGCCTTTTGAAGATATTGTTGACTGTCTGCCCGCCTTGCTGCTGAAAATCAGATTTTTACTTTCACTGTAAACCGCCATCTGATATGCCGTTGAGCGGGGCACGTTTTCAAGATAATCGCAGAGTTTTTTGAATGTTCTTCTGTCAGGCTCAAGAGCGGTTATGCTCTCATATTTCTCTCCGCAATAAGTCAGAAATTCTTCAACGGTATCTCCTCTGTATGCTCCGAGGTCAAGATAGCTTTCGTTTTCGCCGAAATAAATAATTTTTTCGAAAACTTCACACTTTTCGGTTGTTATTTTCTTAAGCGTTTCAAGCTCGCCGCCAAACATAAAATCAACACAACCCGCAAAAATTCTTTTTGATTCCTCTTCAAAAAGCTCATATGCAGCATTGATTTTTTCTGCATTCTTTTCAATGAATTCTCTGTTGAATATTTCATCGCCGAAAACAGGCACGCAAGGCACAATGACTCTGTACTTTTCACACAAAGAATAAATATGATTCATCACATCGGGAATACACGATGCAAAAGCAACTGCGATTATGAATTCGCCGTCAAAATCACTGAGTTTCTTCACCGTGAACCCTCTGAAAACCTGACCTCTCACGAAATCATCGCTCGCCGTTACACCCTTAACAGGAATATCAAGGCGGATGAATTCATCGATAACCTTATCAGCCCCGTTGCCCATTCCGTAAATAACAACAGGCAGGCCGCTTTCTTTTATTTTCTCCCACGAGGATTTGTTTTCGCTCATAAATTCAAGCATTTAATCACCGCATTTAATTTATCATAACATTTTATATATGTCAAACAGATAAAGCAGCCTGCAATGCAAGCTGCTTTATTTTATACCGTAAGATAGGTTATTCCGTTATAAACATTCAGAATAACAATCAAAATCATTACCGCCGTGAAAATTTTTCTGATAATCTTATCATCAAATTTGCGGTTAAACTTTGCGCCGAGAATTCCGCCCAAAATTGCTGCCGGAAGAATAAAAAGAAGGTTTTTCCACTGATGAGAATACGCACTTATTCCGTCCGAAACAAAAATTGTTATCAGCTTTGAGATTTGCGAAAAGAATATTATTGCAACAGAATAAACCGCCGATTCTTTAACATTCATCGAGAAAAACAGCGTTAAAACAGCAACATTTATCGGGCCGCCGCCGATACCGAGAAACGATGCGATAAATCCGAGCATAAGACCGACAAGGCACATCGCAACGGGATTTTTTATATGAAACGAAACTCTCTGTTTGCTCACATAAATGCAAACCGCAAGGATGAGAGCAGCAAGAGTAAACGCCTGAATGCACCTTATGTTTTCCTGTGCAAAGGAATTGCCGAGCAAATCCATAGAATACTTGCCGAGATATCCGCCTGCGATTGAGCCCGCCGCAAGAAAAACAATAATACTCTTTTTAAAGCTCACTTTGTTTTTTATTTGCCTTCCCGTTGAAACAACCGACATTGTGAACACCGCAACAGACGAAAGAAAATCAACCTGCATACGGGGCTCTTCGCCGATGAAATCAAGTATGGGTTTGATTATAACTCCGCCGCCGAGACCCACAAAAGCGCCGAGAGTTGTTGCAACGAGGATTACAATTGAATAAACCAGAGAAAGCATCAGAATCTTTCAACCATATCGGCAAAGGCATCTGCAATCGCTTTCTGAGCACCGATTCCCATCGAGTTTGTTTCGTGATAGTGGTTGAGGTCATTCTTATCTCTTGTGCTGTTAAGATAAGGCTGTGTGGGATGAAGAATGAAATCGTTGGGGGGCACAACATAGCCTGACATATCGTTTGAAACGCCGAAAACTATCATATCCGGCTCGCCGGCAATTTCTGCAAGAGGAGTGGGATTGATTTCGGGGCCTTTGCCCGTGGGAGCAACATCAGCCGACATATATCCGCCGTAAATTGTTGAAACAAAGCTTTCGCCGGGAAGAAGAAGAACCTTTTTGCCGCCGATTGACATATAGGTCATTTCGGTCATCATCGCAATGCCGATATCGCTTTCTTTGCAAGGATATGCTTTGAAGCTCATAACGTGGCGCATTGCAAGAAGAGTAAGAACATAGTTGCCGACGGGAAGATAGAAGGGCTGCTGCATAATTTTCATTTCTGCAGGAAGTTCTTTGTCGTTATCAATCTTAAGAGCTGCATCTGCAATCATTTTTGCCTGAAGCTTGATGCAGTTAACGTTATCTTCGTTGTCAAGCTCCGTAACATCCATTGCACCTATTGCGCCGATACCGAAGAGCACGTTTGCGCCGTTTTCTTCTTTTATCTGTTCACGCATAAAATAGGGATATTCGCCGCTGAGCATACGGTTGCTGCCGCCGAGCGAATTGGGGTGGCCACCAAAGTTGAGAATCCAGGTTTCTGTTGTTCCGTCATCAGGCACGAAACGGAATCTTGAAAGAAATTCGTGTCTGTCAAGGAAACCTCTGCGGGTCTGAAGACCGTCTTTTATCTCGATATCGCCTATGTAAAGCTTGCCGCCCTTTCTTGCTGCATAAGCTTCTTCAGCAACCTTAACGGCTTTATTCATAAGCATATCCATATATTCGGGGTCTTTGCCGTCTGAAGGAATGCTTACAAGATTAGGCTTGCCCCAATAGCCGAGGGTATCAATGCCCGAATGGCTGTGGGTACAGCTGAAGTTGATGCATTTGCATCCTTTGATTTTATCGGATGCCATAATCATTGAACGGATTTTGTTAATCTCGATTCTTGTCATACCAACGATATCCGCACCAAGCCAGAGCATACCTTCATCATTGCCGCAATCAAGCCATACAGCGCTGATATAAACAGGAGAAAGAACGCCCTCCATCTTATGACCTGAGCCATGACCTGCAATCCAATATGTTTTTCCGCTTTCAAGGTCGGGCATGATTTCATCGGTTGCAAAACCCGCTCTGTAGCCGCTGCCGTTGATGACTGTGGGCACTACCTTTTCAATTTCGGGTGCAGTTTCGTTCTTGCAAATCTTTTTGCCGAAGCTTTTGGTGATTGCCACTATGCCTTTTGAGGCGATATCCATAATATCCATTTTTATTCTCCTTTATTAAACATTCTTTCCGAATTTATATATTTCCTGAGATTCGATATCAAAGCTGGGAATTATAACAGGCGGTATACCCGCATTAACCGTAAGCGAAGAAATCATTGTTCTTGCATAGGGAAAAAGCTCCTTGAAGGTCTGAACATGAAGAAGCTCTCTCTTCACTTCGGGATTATAGGCAAACATACCCTGAATAACTGCATGAATATGAAATTTATCCTTATCGCTTTTATCGTTCACATCAACGGTGAATTCACCGATGCAGATATTGTTGTTTGAATATTTCACATTATATGAATACTTGTTTTCAAAATCAAGCTTTGTACCGTTTTCGCACTTGTTGACAAATTTTATTTCTGTTGCTCTGAAACCTTTGAACACAATGTTATTTGCCATCTTAAATCACCTCTGCTTTTTCAATGACAATCGGAGTCTGAGGAACCGAACGGTAACCGCTTGAATCATAACCTCTTTCAACATCAAGGAAAGCATCGACAACTTCCATTCCCTCGATAACCTTGCCAAAAGCGGCATAATCACCGTCAAGATAAGTTGAATCGACATAGCAGATAAAGAACTGCGATGAAGCAGAATCATAGCTGACGGCTGAACGGGCCATTGAAACAACGCCTCTGGTATGCGAAAGAGTGTTCTGCCTGAAGCCGTTATTGGCAAACTCACCTTTGATTTCTTTATCGCTGCCGCCGAGACCTGTTCCTTCGGGGTCACCGCCCTGAGCCATAAAGTCATCAATAACTCTGTGGAATGTAAGCCCGTCATAGAAACCTTCTGAAACAAGTGTTATGAAATTTTCGCAGGTTTCGGGGGCATATTCGGGGTAAAGCTCAATAATAAACGATCCGCCGCTTTCCATTGTGAATTTAACCTTATCGCCCTCAACTTCTTCTTTCTGAGAAGAACAGCCGCTGAAAGCAAAAACCAAAAGCATTGAAAGCATCAACGCCGTTATCCTGATAAGTCTTTTCAAAGCACACACTTCCTTATTTTATAATTTCACAAATACATTATATATTTTTTTCAGTTAAATAGCAACAGAAAAACACAATATTCAATAAAAATTAATAAAAAACGGGGACATCGCTGTCCCCGAAGAAATATTGATTAATAATTTTCTTTTCTTACTTCGAAGTATGCCTGAGGATGAGCGCAAACGGGGCAAACCTCGGGAGCCTTCTTGCCCATTACGAGGTGACCGCAGTTGCGGCATTCCCACATTGTTTCTTCTGCCTTTTCAAACACCTTCTGCATTTCAACATTGCTCAGAAGTGCGCGGTAACGCTCTTCGTGTGTTTTTTCGATAGCGGCAACCATACGGAATTTTTCTGCAAGCTCTGCAAAGCCTTCT
>JAZLBI010000153.1:0-17785 GCA_045613625.1 Acutalibacteraceae bacterium
GGATGACAGCAAGCGTGTTATAAAAGACTGCCTTAAGCAGCTTGGAATAAGCGATAAAATCTTGCCGCCTAAGAGCGTTATTTCTGCAATCAGCAGCGCAAAGGATATGCTTATTTCTCCGTCGGAATATATAAAAGAGAATTATATGGATATCCGAAAAAGAAATATCGGTTCCGTTTATGAAGCTTATCAGAATCGTCTTAAAGCGGCTGATGCAATGGATTTTGACGATATTATCGTTAACACTGTTCGATTGCTTCAGAATAATCCCGAAGTTCTTGAATATTATCAGCGTAAATTCAAATACATTATGGTTGACGAATATCAGGATACAAACCATGCGCAGTATCTGCTCACATCTCTTCTTGCAGGCGGATTTAAAAACATCTGTGTTGTTGGTGATGATGACCAGAGTATCTATAAGTTCAGAGGCGCAACAATTGAGAATATTCTCAGTTTTGAGCATCAATATAAGAATGCAAAGGTTATCAGACTTGAACAAAACTACCGTTCAACCCAAAACATTCTTGACGCAGCCAATAAGGTTATTTCTAACAATGAAAACAGAAAAGGAAAAAATCTCTGGACTGATAACGGCAGGGGAGACCTTATTACTTATCATACAGCCGATACTGACAGAGATGAAGGCTTTTATGTTGCAGATAAGATTTATGACGGCATAAGAAACGGAAAGAAATACAGTGATTTTGCTGTGCTTTACCGCATGAATTCTCAGTCTAACAACATAGAGCAGTCATTCGTGAGAATGGGTATTCCTTACAGACTTATCGGCGGACATAAATTCTATGACAGAAAAGAAATCAAGGATGCTCTTGCATATCTCAGCGTTCTCGCAAACCCCAATGACAGCGTAAGGCTTCAGAGAATAATCAATGTTCCTAAGAGGGGAATCGGAGATTCTTCAGTTGCTGCCGCACAGGAAATTGCAGACGGACTCGGGATAGGCTTGTTTGAGGTTATTAAATCTGCCGATCAATTTCCCCGTCTCAGCCGCTGTTCAAAGAAAATGCTCGATTTTGCAGTGATGATTCAGGATTTGATTGACGAAATTGATAATGTTGATTTGTCAGAGCTGTTCAAAAGAGTGATTAATATATCGGGTTATATCGAATCTCTCTCGCTTGAGCCCGAAACAAAAGAAGACAGAATAGCTAACCTTGACGAACTTGCAAATAACATTCACAATTTTACGAATGAAAACGAAGATGCAACGCTCAACGATTTCCTTCAGGAAGTTGCTTTGATGACGGATATCGATAACTACAACGCAGAAGCAGATACCGTTGTTATGATGACAGTTCACGCGGCGAAGGGTCTTGAATTCCCTGCTGTATTTCTTATCGGAATGGAAGAATCGATTTTTCCGTCTGATATGTCATCAATGTCAGGTCAGGAAGAAATCGAAGAAGAGCGCAGACTTGCTTATGTTGCTGTTACGAGGGCGAAAAAGCATCTTTACTTAACAAGAGCAAAAACAAGAATGCTTTTCGGTCAGACGAGATATAATCAGCCTTCAAGGTTTATTCGTGAAATCCCGGAGGAGCTTATGGAAAGAACAGGAGAAACCCTTAAGAGTTTCTCTGTCGGCATAAACAATCAGGCTTCAAAGCCGCAAGCACCTTCAAGAGGGTTCACATCTGCTCCCGCTGTATCCGCACCTGCAAAGAACACCGCTGTTTTCAATATAGGTGATACGGTAATCCACAAGGCATACGGCGAAGGAATTGTTCTCAGCGCGAAACCTATGGGTAATGATACTCTTCTTGAAATCGCATTCACTGCTTCAGGAACAAAGAAGATTATGGCAAATTATGCTAAGGTTGAGAAAAAATAAATAATTAAGACGGATAGAATTTTCTATCCGTCTTTTTGTTTAGTCATAAAAAATGGACTTGCTCATATAATTTAACAAAAAGATTGCGGAGGTTAAAATGAGCAAGTCTAATTATAAAGTTTATAACGGAAAAGCTTTGAAAAGAATTTTGGAAAACTCAAGATATCTGATAATGCCCGTCTTATTTACTGTGGGTATTATCTTCGGGGCGTCATCGATAAAAATAAATAATAATATGTTTGAAAATATTTCCGAAATAACGCGTTCGTATTTTGCGCAAAACTTACAACAGGGGATAGTCGATAATTTTTTGGCATCTTTTAAAATATCTGCAGCATTTATGATGATAAATGTTTTTCTCGGGTTTTCGCTTATCGGATATCCGTTTATCCTTTGGTTGCCTTTTGTAAAAGGTATCGGATTAGGCGCTGTAACAGGATATCTTTATTCTGCGTTCAGATTAACGGGATTTTGTTATTGTTTATTAACCGTATATCCCGGAGCAGTTGTTTCTGCGGTCGCATTGATTATCGCCTGCAACGACAGCTGTTTATACTCTCAAAATGCATTTATGAAGTCAATACGGGGTAGGGGGCAGTTTGAGAAAGATGAAACAAAATTTTATTTGATACGCCAGTTTATGTTTTTAGGTATTTGCGCGGTTTCATCATTAAGTGATGCAATTCTTTCCGGTGCTTTTTCAAGATTTCTTGAAATTTGAAGGATCGTTAAGCGGGTTGGAATCAACGGCCTGTTTAAGCTGATCGTTATGAATATGTGTGTATATTTCTGTTGTTGATAAGTTTTCGTGACCAAGAATTTCTTTAAGCTGCAAGGGATCAACATTGCCGTGCTGATACATAAGGGTGGCTGCTGTGTGCCTGAGCTTGTGTGTTGAAAGGCCGATACCGTCAAGACTGCATTTTCTCAAATATCCTTCAACCATTTTCTGAACGCTTTGTTTACTTATGCGCTTTTTTTGGTTGCTGATAAACAAAGCATCTCTGTCAATAACTCCGTCAACAGGTCTTACAGCTACATATGCATTGATAGCCTCAACACAAGCATTGTTAAGGTATACCGTTCTTTCTTTGTTGCCTTTTCCGAGAACAACTAAGGTGTTATCATTCTTTATATGAGAAAGATTTATTCCGACAAGTTCAGATAAACGCAAACCGCAATTGAGAAAAATGGTAAGTATGCAGTAATCACGCTCTTTGAATTTGCCGTCAACACTCTGAAGGAGCATAACGCTTTGTTCAAGAGTAAGATACTTGGGCAAGCTCTTTTTGGTTTGCGGTGATTCAAGATAAGCAATTTTATTTTTTTCGATATAACCGTTTATTTCAAGATACTTATAAAAACGCTTGATTGCAACAGCTTTGCGAGCCCTTGAATTGTTGTCGTTATTTCTTTCGTTTCTGCAGTAAACAAGAAATGCGTAAGCTTCCTCAAGCGTTACACTGCAGATAACATCATTTGAAAGCATTGATATATTGATTTTATCAAAAGGAGTGGTGCTGTCGCATAAACCTCGGGTTTTAGATATAAACCTGAAAAACAACCGTAAATCGGAAGCGTACTCCAAAACTGTCAGTGTAGATTTGTTTTTAATTGCAGAAAGATAATTCAGATATAAACTTACAAGTGAAGGCATCGTAACAAGTTCTTCTTGTCTCATTTTTTCACCGCCATAAATAAAAGGGTATTGTTATAATTTAATTATAACATACCCTGTAAAAAAAATCAATATAATTATACAAAATAAAAGTTTTGTATAATTCAGGGGAGAATTATATTGAATTTGTATTATATTTCGCAAAGCGGTATTATCCCGCCTATATCATACAGCGGCTTATCGCTCAGCTCAACACATTGTACGTTATTGCGATTCAGAAAGTCTAATATCAGCTTATAATCCTTATGACTTTCAATTGCGCCATTAAATGCAAGCTTATTTTTATCAATCTTTCCGCAACAGCCTCCGATGAATCCGTAATTATATCCATTCAATCCGATGGAGCCTTTTGAAACGAGCTGAGCATCGTTCAGAAATTTTCCAGCGGCTGCAAAGATGGATTCATCATCTGTAATAATCGCATTTTCGTTAATAACGCATACGGAACATTTTGAATATCCTTGTTTAACATTAATAACTGTAAAATCGTTTGAATACGCAAATTCAAGAACTTCAGGCGCAACGGTTTTTACATTACATATGATTTTATCGCCGATTACAGCGCAGTTCAATCTCACATCCTCGGGATATTTGTTTCCGGCTTTTGCCTTGATTTTGAACAAATTGAAATTTTGTTCTGACTCCCCTATAAACAAATGTTCGTTCTGACAAAAAATGTCATTATTTCCCAAATGAAGCATTTGTAAATCAGCATGAGATCTTACAGGCTTCGGTAAATTGTTATCAGGATTAATTTTTATTGTTTTTATTCCGAGAGTATTAAGTTTCTTTATTGCCTCCCCTGCTTCAGCGCTGATTGCGGCAAGCGCCACTCTCCTCTCCGGTAGGTTTGGCTTTTCAATATATTTCATAATTATTATATTGCTGCATTAAATGCTTCGTTAACATTTCTTGCACCGACTATTTCGATGTTTCCTTTAAAACCGTCAGAAAGAGTTTTTAAATTATGCTTCGGAATAATGCATCTCTTGAATCCGAGGCGTTCAGCTTCTTTTATACGCTGTTCACAGTATGAAACAGTTCTTAATTCGCCGCCAAGCCCGATTTCACCTATAACTAATGTATCGTCTCTTATAGGAATATCTTTCAGGCTTGAGATAAGAGCAAGAGCAACAGAAAGATCGGTTGCAGGCTCATCAAGCCTTAAACCGCCAACAACATTAATATATGCATCACATGTGCTGAAAAAGAATCCCGATCGTTTTTCAAGAACGGCAAGCAGCATTGACATTCTGTTGTAATCAAAGCCTGTTGACATTCTTCTCGGGTTGCCGTAGTTCGTTGAAGCAACAAGACCCTGAACTTCTGCAAGAATAGGTCTGCTGCCTTCCATAACACATGCTATGCAGGTTCCCGCAGTGTTCTTGGGTTTGCCTGAAATGAGCATCAAAGAAGGGTTCTGAACCTCCACAAGGCCTTTATCGAGCATTTCAAAAACCCCGATTTCATTTGTTGAACCGAATCTGTTTTTTACAGCTCTGAGAATTCTGTAAGAAAGATGGCGCTCTCCCTCAAAATAAAGAACGCAGTCTACAATATGTTCAAGAACTTTGGGGCCTGCAATATTGCCGTCTTTGTTAACGTGTCCGACAAGTATTGTTGGTATTCCGAGGCCCTTGGCGCAATGCATATATAAATTGGTTGATTCACGAACCTGAGTGACGCTTCCGGGTGAAGAGTTGATTTCTGAAACGCACATTGTTTGAATAGAGTCAACAATAACAAGATCAGGTTTTTCTGCTTTGATATATTCCGTTATGCTTTCAACATCTGTCTGGCACATAATAAGCAGATTTTCGGTTGAAACACCCAAGCGGTTTGCGCGAAGTTTGATTTGCCTTGCAGATTCTTCACCTGATACATAGAGTATCTTGAGATTTTTGCCGATATATTCGCAAATCTGCAAAAGAATTGTTGATTTACCAATACCCGGATCACCGCTCAGAAGAACAAGCGAACCTTTAACAATGCCGCCGCCGAGAACCCTGTCTAATTCTGCCATTCCGGTCTTGAAACGGATTTCGTCATCAGCGCTTATTTCATTTATTGTTTGCGCAAAAACAGATTTTGCGGTTGTTTTAAAGGCTTTCTGCTGCTGCGGTGTACGGATATCTTCTTCCATAGTGTTCCATTCGGAACAACCCGGGCAGCATCCGAACCATTTTGCGCTTTCATATCCGCATTGATTGCATATATATATTGTTTTTGATTTTGGCGCCATTTAAAAGTCCTCCGTTTCAGTGAGATAATCTGCAATACCCATTGCAATAACAAATGAGAGTTCTTGCTGATATAACTCATCCTTTAATCTTTCTGTTTCGGAATAGTTTGATAAAAAACCGCATTCAACCATAATTGCCGGAGCCTGAGCGTTATTCAGTAAATAAATTTCAGAACCGCTTTTCTTGATTTCTCTTGTGTTATCAGGCTGCAAAATCGAAACAATACGCAACCTGACTGTTTCTGCCAGTTTTTGAGACTGTGGATTATTTTTTGAATAAAATATCTGCGCTCCGCTGTATCTTGAGCTTGAAAAATGATTCTGATGAATGCTTACAAAAATTGAATCATCCGTATTGTTGATTATGTTAAGTCTGTTTTTTAAATCTGATATCTTTTTTTCCCTTATTGTTTCGGCGCTGTCGTCGTGAATTGAAACATCTTCTGTTCTTATCATTACTGTTTCAAAACCCATAACACGAAGAATATCGTTAAGTTTACAGGCAATCTGAAGGTTAAGATCTTTTTCCAAAGTTCCGTCATCGGCAGATGTTCCCCCATCGGGTCCGCCGTGCCCGGCATCAATAATTATTGTCTTTGAAGAATTATTGCTTGCAGAAACATTTACAGTTGATTTTTCATATACGAATTTAGAAGAAACAAAAAGCGCAGAAAAAATAAAAACCAACACAAAAGCAAGGCGAATTTTTATTTTTATGTTTTGAGGGGCAACAATTACCATTAAGATCACTCCGCATTATCATTTATAATAAATGATATGCAAAGCAAATAACAAAAATTATATTGTTTGATTTTTTCTGAAATCTATGTAGTCCTGCAAAATAACAACGGCCGCAACCTGATCAACAACAGATTTTCTCTTTTTTCCGCGAGTGTTTGTTTTGTTAAGAGCGTTATGCGCACTGACTGTTGAAAGCCTTTCGTCTCTCATAACATAATCGATTCCCGTTGCTTCGGAAAGCGATTGTGCAAATTCCATGCACTTTTCTGCTCTTGATCCTATAGAAGAATCCATATTTTTGGGAAGACCAACAACCAAAAGCTCAGCCTTGTGTTCTTTTGCCAACGCTGAAATTTCTTCAATAAGTTTATCGGTATTTCTCTGGGTTATAACACATACTGGTGATGCAAGCATTTCAAATTTATCACAAACAGCGATTCCTGTTCTGACATCACCGTAATCAACCGCCATAATAACCATAAAATTTATCCTTTTTTTAAAATTGCGGAGTTTGTTAAAACACAAACTCCGCGATATTTGTTTTATTACTGAACAATTCCGTTGAGAATACCTCCGAGATTATTAACGATATTGTCAACTGTATCGTTAATTATCTCATCACCTGACGGAGGTGTATACGTGCATGATGAACAAGTTGCGGGAAGAGATGAAATTTTATACCAACCAACACCTGTTGATCCGCAATTTGAACCTGCAAGTTTGCCGGTGACACGGCAATATTTCTTTTCAACTGTTTTTGAACTCTTGGGGAATTCTTTTTCGGGAAGATCTTCATGAATTTCATCAAAAACTTTTATAAAAATCTTACCGCCGGGGTTAACGGATACACCAAGGCTTTCGGGATGGTCAAATCCAACCCATACTGCAGCAACATAATAAGGCGTTCCTGCACAGAACCAACGGTCCTTGTCACTTGTTGTTGTTCCTGTTTTAGCCATAATCTGAAATTTTCTGACGTTTGAACCCTTGCCGTAATAGCTCGTATCAACAGTCTGAAGAAGTTCACACATAATATCAGATGTATCTTCGGAAAGAACCTGTTCGCCTTTCACGGAAACATTTTCATTGCTGAGAAGAATCTGAGTGCCCTGACTGTTTGTGACCTTATAATACGAATAAGGCTTGTAATAGTAGCCACCGTTACCGAATGTTGCATATGCAGCGGCCATTTCAACGGTTGTTGTTCCGTTTGTGAGAGCGCCTGTGGCAAGAGGCGCAAGTGTTCTGTCTTCTTTTTCGTCAAGCCTTGAAAGTTTGAATCTGTCCCTTACAAATTCGTAGGAATTATCAATACCTACATCATAATTTATAACTCTTGCGGGAACTGTATTAAGCGATTGCTGAATTGCATATTCAACCGTTACTGTTCCGCCTGAGCCATAGCTTTTATCAACATTATGGGGCCAGAGCTTACCCTGAACGGGAATAGCGTAATCTTTGATTTTGCTTGAATAGTTATATATATTCATTTCAATTGCCGGAGCATAGGTGGCAAGAGGTTTGATTGTTGAACCGGGCTGTCTGTATGCATTTGCAGCTCTGTTAAGGCACAAAGCGCCTGATTTCTCACCCGCTTCGCCGATAATTGCAACAACTCTTCCGTTGTAGTCCATTATTGTCATTGCAGACTGAACGGGTTCGCCTTCGTGGTCATCATCTTTGCTGTAAATATCGGGAAATGATTTTCTGTTAACATAAACATCTTCGAGTGTTTCCTGAATTTCAAGGTCAACAGCGGCATATATTTTTAAACCGCCATAAAGAATTTTATCCTGAGCCTGCTGTTTGGAGTAGCCGTATTCTTCCATAAGATCTTGTTGAACACACTGTCTGACGTAGTCAACATAGAAGCTGTCAACGATGTTTTCGGTGTCTTTTTTCTTTTCTTCGTCACTTTCATCAGGAACATATTTTTCGCTGTTTGTGAAAATGAGTTCAAAATTAACAGCATCATTATATTCTTCTTCGGAAAGATAGCCGTCTGTTTTCATTTTTTCAAGACATTTGAGCTGACGCTCTCTGTTATTTTCAGGATTAATCAAAGGATTCCATTTGGTCGGAGCCTGAGTAATAGATGCTATAACTGCGCATTCAGCTGCATTAAGTTCACTTACGTCTTTACCGAAATACTCTTCGCTTGCGGTTTTAACGCCGTAACATCCGTTTCCGAGATAGAGCGTGTTAAGATAAGCTTCAATAATTGTATCTTTGTCATAATGAGCTTCAAGGTTAAGTGCGGTAAGAATTTCATTGAACTTACGAACAACGGTGACCTCTTTGTTGTTTGTGAGATTCTTGATAAGCTGCTGAGTTATTGTTGAACCGCCCTGACCAAGGTTTTCGGGAACAACGATAACACCTATCGTTCTTATCCAGTCAACACCGCCATGAGATTCAAAACGGGTATCTTCAAGAGAAATAAATGCCTTTTTCATATAAGGTGACATATCGTCAAGGTCAACCCATACACGGTCTTCTTCGCCGTGCAATCTTGCAATCTCAACGGTTTTTCCGTTTTTGTCATATGCATAGATAAACGAGGTTTGGTTTTGATTTTCTTTATATTCATCGAGATTTATTATCAAATCCCCTTTTGCGGTTGCTATAACATTTATTAAAACATATGAAACAACAATTATAGCTGTTAATGCAACAACGCTGAATATACCGAGAAAAGCCATTCCAACCTTGCCGAGTTTCTTTTTCTGTTTTTTAGATTTATCTTTTGCCAATATAATCAAACCTCCTTTAAGAGATTATGTTAAGTATACTTTAAAACAAAATAATTAAATAAATATAGTTTAATTATTAATAAATTATTTCATTTTCTTTCCAAATTTAATCTGATTTGAAATAAATCCAAAGAAAATAATTAAAAGCCATATCGGAAGAAAAATAACCAACATCAAAACAGTTATAAGAACAATCGGGAGCCCTTTTTTGCTTTTCTTAACTGTGGATTGTTTCGCATTGAATTCAAGCTTTTCAAAGCTGCTTTCATTGATGATATAATCAAATATCTTTAAATCAGCTTTATATGAATCGATTTTCGGGTTATAAAGCAATGATTCAACAAGCTCAGCAGCCGATGAAGAAACTTTTGTTATTTTCATCAGATCAATGCGAAGAACTTTAAGAATGCTGTCAATTATATGCAGAAATCCGATTGTGATTTTATATTCGGGTGATTCCGGAGGATATTTGCTTTCGCCTGCAAAAAGATTAACAAAAAGCTCAGAAATGAAATCGACAACTTTAATATCTTTTATATCTGAATAGTCGGATTTTTTCAGGCCTGTTTCGCGTTTGGTCCATTTTGCAACCGTTCCGATTTTCAGAGAATTCAGAAGTTTAAAAATCGGTTTAATAATCCAACCGAATTTATAAACAAGTTTTGGCTTTATGCTGATAGCCGTTACCATATCTGCGAGCTTATTTAAATCGGTGCCGGCAGTCTTAACCATTCCTACAACAACGCCTGTAAGTTGATTTCTGAGAACTTCTCTTAAATCACGGCCGTCTTTTTTGAATGATTCGGGAGTGTTAACCAAAACGGTATCAACAGAAACTTTATTTTTATCAGGATAAATATATGCAGTTCTTATTGCTCCGGGATAACCAATCGTCGAAGAAGTGCATATATCATAAAGCACGTTACCTTTTTCGCTCTGATAAGCCGAAACGTTATGAATATGAGTATGCCCTGTGAAAACAAACTGAATTCCGAGGTCTGCAAGCTGACGGATTCTTTTCTGATAATCCCCGAGCATATCCCCTCTTCCGATAATCTCATAAATCGGCGAAGGCGCAATCAAAGGATGATGAGTCATAGCAATTATAAACTGATTTTCTTTATGCGCTTTTTCAGCTTGCTCTGTTATCCATTCGAAGCATTCATCGGAAAAACCGCTTTTACCGCTGAGGTTTGTATCATCGTTCAAAGCAAAAAGTCTGTATCCGTCGCAAAGCTGAATGATATAAGACATACTTGGCATATGAACCGAAAGCGCCTCGTCGGGGCCGAATTCACGGTACATATCAAAAAGAAGGTCGCGGGTTGCGGCAGGAACCTTATATGTTTCATCGCCTTTGTAACCGTTGGTGCAGCCTTCTCCTCTGAAATCGTGTGTTGCAGTTAAAACATATACTCTTTTGCCTTTTGCTTTTAATTCACGAAGCATAGAAATAAACTCTGCGTGTGAATTGAGCTCTCCGTTATTTGTTACGTCGCCGCTGATAAGAAGGATATCGCTTTCGTCATCATTTGCAATCTGAGCAAATGCAGATTCAAGAACTTCTGCACTTTCTGCAAGAAGTTTCTGGCTTTTCAAGTTTGCGAAATCATACGCTTTTCCGCTTGTGCCGTTTTCTTTCGAATAATAATGAGTATCCGTAAGGATGTTAATTTTAAGGGGAATATGATTCATTAAAATTAGTTCCTTCCCGCAATTTCAAGAAGATTTTTATAGCTTATTGCCATTGATTCTTTAGGATCAATTTCACAGATATCTTGCTCAATAACAATATATTTAACGCCTGATTCCTTGCATTTGTTATAAATTGCATCGAGATTAAGATTTCCTGTTCCGATTTCAACGAATTTGGGGGTGTGATCGGTTATGCCGTAATCCTTGAAATGGCAAACCTTCATTCTGCCTGCTAATTTTTCAATATAATCGCAAGGATTCACGCCGCCGAACTGAAACCAATATGTGTCACCGATAAAGCTGAATTCTTCAGGCTTGGTGTCTTCAATGAGCATATCAAAAATGCGTCTGCCGTTTTCAAGTTTTGCAAATTCAAATGCATGATTATGATAAGCGAACTGCAATCCGTTTTCGTGCATTTTTTTGCCTATTTCACTTGTGATTTTGATGAACTCCTTGATGCCTTCCGCATCTTTTTTGTATTCATCGGGCATACCGCCGATACCAAGTGTATCGCAGCCCATCATCTTATGTTCTTTCATAACCGTATCAAGGTCTGTTTTCATTCTGTCGAATGAAGTGTGTGTAACACAAACATCCATATTATATTTTTCAACAAGATACGCAACCTTTTCAGCGGGAATCGGCCCGATACCGGATATCTGAATAACATTTATGCCGATATCATTAAGATATTTGAAAGTTGCTTCGCAATCTTCGTATGTTTTGATATAGTCTCTCAAAGTAAAAAGCTGAGCTCCGAGTTTTATAGCACTCATATTATCCACCTCATATCTATATTTATTACATTATATATCTTTTTTTATTAATATGCAAGTTTAATATTATATATATACGCAATATATTCAAAGATTTTTGTAATTTATCAACACAGTTTCAAATATAGATTATTTACGAGGTGATTGTTTGATAGGCTTGTTATTTGATGTTATTTCGAAAGGTTTTTTGTTTTTTGCTTTGCATATAAACAATTCGGGCACCTTCCCGCCTGCGTTATCTTCAAAGGAAGAACAAGAGTGCTTGAAAAGATTCAAAAACGGTGATATTAATGCAAAAAATATTTTAATAGAACATAACCTTAGACTGGTTGCTCACATAACCAAAAAATATATTTCAAATCCAAATGAACAGGATGATTTGATTTCGATAGGAACAATCGGGCTTATAAAAGCTGTTAATACATTTGATGAATCCAAGAATATAAAACTTGCAACTTATGCATCAAAATGCATCGAAAATGAAATTCTGATGTATTTCAGAGGTCAAAAAAAGGCTTCTCAGGATATATCAATAAATGAGCCTATAGATTCAGACAGCGAAGGCAATCCCTTGACGCTTATGGATATAATCAGCATTGATGACACAATTGCTGATGAGATAAGTCAAAAGATTCAGATAAGACAGCTTTATGAATTTATCGAAAAAATAAACGACGAAAGAGAAAAAACGATAATAATATTACGCTACGGTCTGTATGGATGCGATCCGCTGACACAAAAACAAATTGCCCAAAAGCTTAATATTTCCCGCTCATATGTAAGCAGAATTGAAAAAAAGATTATAGAAAGCTTGAGAAAAAAATTCGCATCAAAAGAAAAAAGTCGCTCCTTACGGAACGACTTTTAATTTGAATTGATAAATTATTTTGCAAAAAGAACAAGAAGAATTGAAGAAACAAAAGAAAGAACAAAGAATACAATAGCAACTGCTTTTGTGATTTTTGCAAGTTTCTGTTCAATTGTTTTGCTCTTACCCTTGCCGAGGAATGTTTCAGCACCGCCGGCAATAGCGCCTGAAAGACCTGCTGACTTGCTTTCCTGAAGAAGAACTGAAACAACAAGAATGAGAGATGTAATGATAAGGACTATGCCTATTACAATTTCATAAGCGTTCATAGGAAATTTACCTCCATAAAATTATTGTACCATAGGATTTTAACACAAAACATTTATAAATGCAAGATATTTTTTTAATTTATTTGGAAAAAAATGCATTGAATTAAAATGTTTAGAACGGATAAGCTATTTTTGCAAAGAAAAACAGATTGCGTTTGCGTTTTCTTTTGCAGAGTTCGGTTAATATAAGGTCTGATTTGGTTTGTTTGTGTTCGCAAAATTATAGTGCTTTTCATTTTGTGCACTGACAAATTAAACAGCATATTAAACCGATACTCAGCCGTTCACGGTGGGGAGGCCCGACCATGAACGGTTTTTTTATTTATTCAACGCCAAAAGTAATCTGTTCAGCTTCATCATCGCTGTTAAGCAAAGCTCCGGCCGCAGGCAGATTTTTAGCTTTGTATCTGTGCGGCTTTGAGAATTCGCCTTCGCGGTAATCTCTCGCGTTGATAAGTCTGTGACCCTTTTTCAATGTGAGAACGCTGACACCGATGGTATCTTTGGTTGTTTTGGGAAGAATAACCGCCGTATTGATAAGAAGGTGTCTTCCTGCACTTGAAATAACGATAAGCTCTTTGTCCTGTTCGATATGCATAATTTTTGAAACAGGCGATTTATCGGAAAATGCTTTTATAAGTTTCTTGCGTTTGGTGACTGTCTGATAAGCTTTAAGATCAACCTTGGCAACTTTACCGTTTTCAAAGAAAAAGAGCATATAACCGCTGTAATCTGCCGTAACGGTCATATAAAGCGGTGTCTCCCCTTCTTCCATTTCAAGCTTTGCCGGTATATAATCGCCGAGAACGCTTGCCTTTGAATCTTCAAACGAAGCGGCTGATGTTTTATAAACCTGACACTTGTTTGTAAAGAAAAGCAATTCTTTGGCGTTTGTTGTTTCAAATGTCTGAATTATTTCGTCGCCGTCTTTAAGCTTATTTGCACCGCTCATTCTGAGCGACAAAGGAGTTATCTTTTTGAAATAACCGCCTTTGGTAAAGAAAAGATGCACAGGATAATCGGGAACTTCTTCTTCAAAAGGTGTATCATCAATTTCGGTTGAATAAATTATCTGTGTTTTTCTCGGTGCGGAATATTTTTTGATTACTTCCTTAAGTTCATAAATAATTATCTGCTTGATTCGCTTGGCATTTTCAAGAATATCATTCAGATCTTTAATGGCTGCTTCAAGCTTTTCGATATCCTGCAATCGTTTGAGAATATATTCTTTGTTAAGATGACGAAGCTTGATTTCTGCAACATATTCGGCCTGAATTTTATCAATCTTGAATCCAATCATAAGATTGGGAACAACTTCGGATTCTTCTTCAGTGTTTCTGATAATTTTGATTGCTTTATCAATATCGAGAAGAATCTTTTCAAGCGCTCTGAGAAGATGAAGTCTGTCGGTTGCTCGTTTCAGATCAAAAGCAGTTCTTCTTCTCACGCAATCGCTTCTGTATTCAATCCATTCTTTGAGAAGCTCTGAAACGCCGAGAACTCTGGGATTCCCTTTGATAAGAACATTGAAGTTGCAAGAAAAAGTATCCTGAAGAGGTGTTGAATCATAAAGCTTTTTCATAAGCTTTTCAGGATCGGTTCCTTTTTTGATATCTATTGTGATCTTCAAACCGCTCTTATCTGTTTCATCGCGGATATCGCTGATTTCTTTTATTGAGCCTGCTTTTATTTTTTCGATTATACGGTCGATAATAGCTTCTGATGTTGTTGTGGGTGGTATTTCGGTAATATCTATGCAGTTGTTGGGCTTGTCGTAAGAATATTTTGCTCTTACCTTGAAGCCTCCCCTGCCCGTTTTGTAGATGTTTTCCATCTCATCACGGTTATAAACAAGAAAACCGCCGCCGGCAAAATCAGGGCCTTTAAGAGTTTCTGAAACATCGTGTTTGGGGTTGCGAAGAAGCTCTATTGTTGTGTTACAAACTTCTTCAAGATTGAATGAACAAATAGAACTTGCCATACCTGCGGCGATACCGGTGTTTGCATTAACGAGAACACTTGGATAAGTAACCGGCAAAAGCACAGGCTCTTTCATTGTGTTATCGTAGTTATCAACAAAATCAACGGTATCTTTATCAATATCAGAAAAAAGCTCAGCGCAAATTTTATCGAGCTTTGCTTCGGTATAACGGGATGCAGCCCACATCATATCCCTTGAATATGCTTTACCGAAGTTACCCTTTGAGTCAACATAAGGATGAAGCAGAGCTTCGTATCCCTTTGAAAGACGAACCATCGTTTCGTAAATTGCTGCGTCACCGTGAGGGTTAAGCTGCATTGTTCGGCCTACTATATTAGCCGATTTTGAACGGTTTCCGCTGAGCAGACCCATTTTATACATCGTATAAAGAATTTTTCTGTGCGAAGGCTTGAATCCGTCTATTTCGGGAATGGCACGCGACATAATAACACTCATTGCATAGGGCATAAAGTTAAGCTCAAGCGTATCGGTTATGGGTTGATTAACTATTTCACCTGCGCCGAGAATATGAGTTTTATCGTCAAGTTTTTCAACGGGCAAATCCGTTCCTTTTTTTGATTTTTTAGCCATATTCTTAACTCCGTAAATTAATTATGATACATCGGCCATATCAATATAAAGATGACCGTTCTGAGAAATATGCTCTTTTCTTCCGGCAAGATTGTCGCCGAGAAGAAGGTCGAATTTATCGGATGTTTCCTGTGCGAATGAAGGCTCAACTTTGATAAGTCGTCTTGTTGCGGGGTTCATTGTTGTGAGCCACATCATATCAGGGTCATTTTCACCGAGACCTTTTGAACGCTGAATTGTATATTTTTTATTGCCGATTTCAGCAATAGCATCCGCTTTTTCGCTTTCATTATAAGCAAACCATGTTTCATCGCCGCAAGTTATCTCATAAAGCGGAGATTCAGCAATAAACACCTTGCCTTCATCAAACAATGCAGGCATAAGACGGTAAATCATCGTAAGAATAAGTGTTCTGATGTGGAAGCCGTCAACATCGGCATCGGTACAGATGATAATTTTGTTCCAACGAAGCAAATCAAGGTTGAAGGATATCATATCTTTGCCTTTTTTCTGTTTTGAACCAACTTCAACACCGCAGCCAATAACTTTAACAAGATCGGTTATAATATCGCTTTTAAAGATTCTGTCGTATTCGGATTTAAGGCAATTAAGAATTTTACCTCTGACAGGCATTATAGCCTGAAATTCGGAATTTCTTGACTGTTTACATGCGCCCAAAGCTGAATCACCCTCAACTATGAAAAGCTCACGGATTTCAACATCCTTGCTTCTGCAGTCAACAAATTTCTGGATTCTGTTTGTAAGGTTGCCGACATTCTGTATGAGAGATTCTTTAAGACCTTGCCTTGTTTTTTCAGCCTTGACACGGCTTCGCATATTTATAAGGATCTGATCTGCTATTTTATCTGCTTCAATCGGATTTTCAATAAAATATATCTCAAGCTGATGTCTGATAAACTCAGACATTGCATCCTGAATGAATTTGTTGGTTATCGCTTTCTTTGTCTGGTTTGCATATGATGTCTGAGTTGAGAAAGACGATATAACAAGCACAAGACAGTCTTCGATATCCTGAAATGTTATTTTTGCGTCGCTCTTCTGATATTTGCCGCTTGTTTTAAGATAAGAATCTATCTGAGCAACAAATGCAAGCCTTGTTGCTTTATCAGGTGAGCCGCCGTTTTCAAGAAAGCTTGAGTTATGGTAAAACTCTTTAAGTTGAACTTTGTTTGAAAAAGTAAGCGAAAAATTCATTTTAAGCTTATAGTCGGGCAAATCTTCGCGGTCACGGCCGATTCTTTCACCATGCCAGGTCTGAATGCTTGTGAGAGCATTTTCGCCAACGCATTCTTTAACATAGTCCTCAATGCCGTTTTCATAAACATATTCAAATGTTTCAAATCCTTTTCCGCTCTGTTTTTTAAGAATAAATTTAACGCCGGCGTTAACAACAGCCTGTTTTTTTAGTGTGTCCTGAAAATACTCAAGAGGAATATCAATATCTGTAAAAACTTCAAGGTCTGGTTTCCACTTGATTCGTGTGCCCGTGTCTTTTTTTGGATAATCTTCTTTTATCATATCGCCAACGATAAAGCCTTTTTTGAAGTTAAGAAGATATCTGTATCCGCCTGTATGAACTTCGGCTTCCATATATTCAGATGCAAACTGAGTTGAACAAAGGCCGAGACCGTTAAGACCAAGTGAATATTCATAGCTTCCGTTATTGTTTGTATCATACTTACTGCCTGCATACATTTCGCAGAAAGCAAGTTCCCAGTTATAACGCTGTTCTTTATTGTTATAATCAACAGGAAGACCTCTGCCGAAGTCCTGAACCTCTATTGAATTATCGGAATAAAGAGTGACAATGATTTTGTTGCCGAATCCTTCTCTTGCTTCATCAATTGAGTTGGATATAATTTCAAAAGCTGCATGCTGGCAGCCGTCAAGACCATCTGAGCCAAAGATGACGGCAGGTCTTTTTCGAACCTTATCGGGACCTTTGAGCAGGGTCATACTTTCGTTATTATATTCGGGTTTTTTAGCCATAAGGTCAAATCCTCCCAAAATCGCAATTTTTACCAATAGCATTATACCACATCTTGAAGCAATGTCAAGTTTTGATACAATCTGTTGTTGCTATATTTCATTACAATACTATTATAATCGACATTATGACCGATAAAACGGACAAAAAAACACCCGACAAAAGTCGGGCGTTTTGATTAAAGAATGATATTGTTTTTTCTTTCCATTCTCAGATATGAGCCTGCAGGTATTTCCATCGGGCAATCAAAGCTGAGTTTCATCATCGGATGAGGTGCATTTTCAATCAGTTCACCGTTTTCGTTTTTTAAGTTGTTAACCTTGAC
>JAZLBI010000154.1:0-2104 GCA_045613625.1 Acutalibacteraceae bacterium
ATCTGATCCTGTGTGATTGTTGCAACCTTGGTCTTGTTGGGAACGCCCGAACCGCTTTCAATACCGCAAGCCTTCTTGATAAGAACTGCTGCGGGCGGTGTCTTTGTGATAAAGCTGAATGTACGGTCAGCGTAAACTGTGATAACAACAGGGATGATAAGACCCATGTCGTTCTTTGTGCGCTCATTGAATTCCTTTGTGAAGGACATGATGTTAACGCCGTGCTGACCGAGAGCAGGACCTACCGGGGGAGCCGGAGTAGCCTTGCCTGCGGGGATCTGTAACTTAATTAAGCCGACAACTTTCTGTGCCATAATTAAAAACCTCCATATAATGTGGTAAATTGCGGAGCATCATTTTTTGCTCCTCCCACGAAGCCACGCCTTAAGCGGACTGCGCTGTTAAAGCGCTAAATTTGAAAGGGATTAACCCTCAAATTACCGTGATTATTCGGCAAGCTCAACCTGATCGAGCTCAAGCTCAACAGTTGTTTGTTTGCCAAAGAGTGCAGATACTGAAACCTTGACCATATTATTGTCAACATCCAGCTCTTCAACAACGCCCGTGAAACCGTCGAAAATTTCATCGATGATGTTGACTGTGTCGCCAACCTGATATGAAACTTCAACTGTTCTCTTCTCGACTCCGAGCCTGATAACTTCTTCATCGGTAAGGGGAATAGCCTTGTTTTCGGGGCCTACGAAACCTGTTACACCTCTTGTGTTGCGGATAAGAAGCCATGTTTCATCGCTCATTGCGGGGCGGTTATCCTTATCGGGAGTAACTGCAACCTTAACGAGAACATAACCGGGGAAAAGCTTGCGCTCAACCTCTTTCTTTTTCTCAACATCTGTAACGATTTCTGTGGGGATTTTGACTTCAAGGATCTGATCCTGCATTTTGCGGTTTTCGGCCATTTTTTCAATATTGGTCGCAACCTTGTTTTCATAACCTGAATAGGTATGAACTACATACCATCTTGTGTCAATAGACATCGTTTTGCCTCCTTTATCAGCCGATAAAGAGATTAGGGTTTATCATACCCGTGCTTGCGGCAGTTGTTGCGGATGATTCAGCAAGCTTTGCAGCTCCGTCTTTAAGAGTTGAAAGACCGAGTGAAAGAAGCTCGTCGATACCGAAAATAACAAGACCGCAAATTGCAACAACTAAAAGAACGATGGCGGTTGACTTAAGAACTGTTTTCGCATCGGGCCAAACAATCTTCTTGATTTCGCCCTTGATATCCTTGCAGAACTTTTTGATTGCCTTGCCGGCTCTCACGAAAATGTTTCCGTTGGGATTAGCAGGCTTCTTTTCTTTTTTCTTCTCTGCGGCGGCAACCTTTTCTGCAGCTTGGGGAACTTCCTTTTTAGCCATAGGTTTTATCCTCCCGCTTACTTTGTTTCTTTGTGGAGAGTATGCTTCCTGCAGAAACGGCAGTACTTGTTCATCTCCAGTCTGTCAGGTGTGTTCTGCTTGTTTTTCATTGTGTTGTAATTGCGCTGTTTGCATTCGGTGCAAGAAAGTGTGATTTTTACTCTTTTACCGTTAGCAGCCATGTGCGGCACCTCCATTTTGGAATTATTAGCCCTGTTTTCAGGCCTATCAGGCAACCTGAAACAAAGCCAGGCCTCCCTCTGCTTAACATAGTTGTAACAACTTATTTTTGGGCACAAAAAAAGAACCCTCCTGCAGAGGTAGAAATATAATACCACAAACACCCTCTGCAGTCAAGCACTTTTTTGATTTTTTCGATTATTTTTTCGGATATATTATATATAGTATAAGCATTAAAGATACTGCACTATATCTGCGCTGCTCTTGGGAGAAAGCATTGCAGGCGCAATATCAAGAACGGTTTTGCAGCCGATATCCCCTGCTTTGTTAAGCTTATATGCAGCTCTTGCATAAGCAAGAAGAACGCTCGATGTGAATTCGGGGTTTGAATCCAATGAAAGCGAGAACTCAATAGTGTGAGTATTTTCGGAATTAACACCCGTCTTGCCCGTGCGTATTACAGAACCGCCGTGAGGCATACCCGAATGCTTTTCCATAAGCTCCTCTTTGGTGAGGAAGGTTACCTCCGTGTCATAATCTGCGAAGT
>JAZLBI010000155.1:0-13965 GCA_045613625.1 Acutalibacteraceae bacterium
CGTTGCAATAACTCTCGACCCGCGATTTAACAATACAGACGGCGATTATTCGGCAATTGAGGAATTGTGCAGGAAGCTTGATGTTGAATATGTTATCAAACGCACTCAGCTTGCAGAAGTTATTTTTGATATAAGAAAAGAGAGCAACCCCTGCAGCCTTTGCGCAAGAATGAGAAGAGGCGCTCTGCACGATGCGGCAAAAGAGCACGGATGCAACAAAATCGCTCTCGGCCATCATCTTGACGATGTTGCCGAAACCTTCATTATGAATCTTTTCAACGGCGGCACTCTTGACTGTTTTATGCCCGTAACATATCTTTCACGCAAAGATATCTATATGATAAGACCTCTGATTTTTGCAAGAGAAAGCGACTGCGCACGGGTTGTGCGCAAAGAAAACCTTCCCGTTGTTAAAAGCAACTGTCCTGCAGACGGAACAACAGAAAGGCAGGAAGTCAAAGAAATGCTCAGCTCCCTCGAAAAGAAATACGGCGATATCCGAAGCAAGATTCTCGGCGCAATGCAGCGCAAAGAAATAAACGGATATTGATATATAATAATGAAAAATAATATCATATAAAACGGCTTGCAAAGAATTTTTTCTCTGCGGGCCGTTCGCTTTTATGCGGCTGTATTTCAGTTTAAAGGTAAAATTCTTCTGTTGATTTTTCAGCTTTCTGTTGTTATAATATATAATGGAAAAAGATGCACATTTAATTCAAGAAAGCTAAGGTGAATAAAAATGAGAAAAATAACAAACATCAACAACGGTTGGAGCTTCATCAAAGACGGCGTAACCGAAACCGTCAATCTTCCTCACACATGGAATAACCTTGACGGTCAGGGCGCAGCAGAAACCTATGACAGAGGCAGATATGTTTACGAAAAGACTATCCCCTATTACAGCGGCAGAGTTTATCTTGAAATCAACGGCGCAAACACAGTTGCTGAAGTTTTCGTGAACGGAATTTATATCGGAAGCCACGAAAACGGCTATGCGATGTTCCGCTTTGAAATCACAGATTTCATCAAGGAGGGCGAAGAAAACACCCTTCGAATCATCGTTGACAACACCGCAAATGAATTCCTCTATCCCGAAATGGCAGATTTCACCTTCTACGGCGGTATCTACAGAGATGTGAACATCATCAGCGACGTTGCAAAATCACATTTCTCACTGCTTGATATGAGCCTTTGCGGTATGTATATCACTCCCAAGGCAGACGGCAGAGTTTTTGTGAAAAGCCTTGTCGAGGGCAGCACAATGGGTCTGACAAAAGAATTTGTTATCACCGATGCCGAAGGCAATGAAGTTGCAAAAAGAGAAGTTGAGGCTGATGTTGATGCCGTAAAACTTTTCATTGAAGAGCCCGTTCTCTGGAACGGAGTTAAAAACCCCTATCTTTACACAATGACCGCAAAACTCAAGAAAGACGGCGAGGTTATCGACGAAGTAAGCGACCGTTTCGGCGTTCGTGAATTTTATTTTGACAGCGAAGAAGGCTTCTTCCTAAACGGCGAATATGTAAAAATGAAGGGCGTTTCAAGGCATCAGGACTGGGATGGCCTCGGAAATGCGCTCACAATAAACGAGCATAAAAAGGATATGGAACTCATCAAAGAAGTTGGCGCAAACTCAATCAGACTTGCCCACTATCAGCACGATGAAAAATTCTATGATCTCTGCGATGAAGAGGGTATGCTCGTTTGGGCTGAAATCCCCGTAATCTCAAGATTCAGCAAGAAAAAGCAGGCTCAGGCAAAGTTTATGCTTGAAGAGCTTATCAGACAGAATTATAACCATCCTTCAATTTTCTGCTGGAGCGTTGCAAACGAAATTTCAATCGGCGGCGCAGGCTCAGGCGTTAACGAAGGCATAAAAGAACTCAACGCGATTGCTCATCAGCTTGACTCAACAAGACCCACCGCAACCGCTCAGGTAACATTCAGCTCAAACAACTCAAAGCTTAACGATATCCCCGATATTCTCGGCTATAATCAGTATTTCGGTTGGTATGTTCAGACAGTTGAACAGATTGATAAATGGCTTGATGATTTCCACGCAAAGAAGCCCGATATCAAACTCTGCATCTCGGAATACGGCGCAGAGGGTATGACAAATCTTCACTCAGCAACACCCACCCAGGGTGACTACACCGAAGAATATCAGGCATACTACCACGAGCATTATGTTAAGGCTCTCACCGAAAGAAAATGGCTCTGGGGCTCATATGTATGGAATATGTTCGACTTCGGCTCGGCAATTAGAAACGAAGGCGGCGTAAGAGGCAGAAACAACAAGGGCCTTGTTACAATTGACCGTAAAATAAAGAAAGACTCATTCTATGTATATAAAGCACACTGGTCAGACGAAAAATTCGTTCACATTGCGGGCGAAAGATTCGTTGACAGACCCACCGGCGAGCAGAAAATCAAGGTTTATTCAAACTGCGACAAGGTTGCTCTTACCGTAAACGGTGAAAAGACCGAGCTTGAAGGCGATAAGATTTTCCTCTTTGATGCAGTTATCAACGAAGGTGAAAATGTAATCAAAGCAGAATCGGGCGAATTCACCCACGAAATCGTTATCAACGGCACAGATATCGAAAATCCCGATTACGTTCTTCCCGAAGGCTGCAAGTCATTCGTTCGTAACTGGTTCAATTCGAGCGAAGATATCAACCCCGATAACCTTTCTCTCAACGACAGCCTCGGCGATATCCTTTTCAACTCCGAAGTTCAGCGACTCATCAAAAACCACGCCGGCATATCCATCGATTCCCCCATTCTCAAGCCTCTCGGCAAGCTCCCCCTCAAAACCATCAGCAAGCTTGCTTCGAAACTCGGTGCAAAAGAACCCATCGCAATGGCAAACCAGTTCCTTCAGACCATCGAGAAAGATAAATAAAACCATTTGAGGAGGCTTTATTATGCATAAGCCGATATTCGGTCTGGATTTCGGGCCGATACCGATTTATCTCATTATGCTCTGCGTTGCGGCTATTGCAGGCATAATAACTTTCAAGAAAACTTTCAAAAAAGATTTCTTTTCAAACTGTGTAAGAAAACGCATAAACCGCAGTTTCTTCTGGGGCGGAATCGCAGGCGTTCTCGGAGCGAACATAATCAACTGGATTGTTTTCGATAATGTTATGGGTCTTCCCCTCTTTCAGCGTCTTACCCAGGGCGGATTCAGCTTTTATTTCGGATTGCTGAGCTTTCTCGGCGCTTCGACAATATTCCTCAGAATCAATAAAATCAACCTTAAGTTTGCACTCAACAAAATTGTTTCACCAATTCTTATTGTGCAATCCATTGCAAGAATCGGATGCAGTCTCAGCGGCTGCTGTTGGGGCAAATCCATTGATATTCTTGACGCAAGCTTCTCTGTGCCTGTGCGTGAGGCTGAAGCGATTTTTGCACTCGTTCTTTTTCTGATTCTGCAAAAACGCGCTTTCAGCAAGCACCTGCGGATTTATCTTTTCTCATATTCACTTTTCCGCTTTTTCACAGATTTTCTCAGAGGAGATGACAGAGGCTCTCTTTTCGGAATAACAGCACTGTCACCCACCCAGTTTGTTTCGATTTTTGTTATACTCATAAGCGGTGCGATGTTATTTACCCGCCCGTTTATGAAACTTCTCGGTCAGGAAAAAGTTCTCGACGATATCAAAATCAAAATAAAAACATTTTTTGCACAAATCCGTTCAAAGCTTTTCCCGAAAAAAGCGCCGTATGAGCCTGTTCCGTTCAAATATATTGAACCCGCAGGCAAAAAGCATCCCCTCAAAGCCATCATTGCGGTTTTGCTTGTTATTGCAATAGTTTTTCTCTCTGTTGCATACATAAACCCCTTCAATTCAGATTGGCTTGATGATATCAGCGGTTCAATAAGCTCACTGTTTGCCCCCGGAAGCACCGAAAATCAGATAGGTGAAACCAACGGTGCAGAGCTTGTTCATTTTGTTAGCAAGGATCAGATAAAGAATGAAACCGACGCTCTGAAACTTGCTGAATCCGTTGACACATGGATTGATTTTGAACTTGGACGAACCAAAACAAAAACTCTTCCCAACGGCAACAATGCCTATGTTTTCACTCAGGAATTCAAAGGCAAGCCCATTTACGGCAAAACAAGAGTTCTTGTTGCCGATAAAGACGGAAATCCTCTTTATATGGCGGGCGATGCCGCATCTCTCAGCTACACTGATGAATCGGTAAAATCCTTTGTTTCCGATACTCCAACAGTCAAAGAAGCCTTTGGCTCGGATGCCAAGGTAACAAACAAAACAGACTGTTGGTATGATACCGGCAACGGGCTTGTTGAAGCATATCACGCCACGGTTTCAAACAGCGATAAAACACTAGAAACCGGTGTTATCGTTCAGAAAAACAACAACAAAATAATCTGCCTTTCAGAAAGAGAATTTGCGGCTTCTTCCGATTCATCTGCCGGCAACATCACCACGGCAAGCGACACGATGCTCAAGCTCCTTGAAACAAATGATGAACAGAAAATCGAAGAGTTGAGTAAGTTCAAGGTTTCGGGTGCCGCAGAAGCAGAAAAAGATCTGTATACTATTCTTAAGGCTCTCTGCTCTGCATACATGAAGCTCGATATCACCGCTTCTCAATTCTCTCAGATTGTTGATTCCGCAAGCAAAATTTCAGAAAGCATTCCTTCGGTAAATATCGGAATTTACGGCGAAATAATCAGCGAAGAAACTCGCACCTCGTTGATAAACAGCGGCGAAAGCGAAAGCTCTGCAAAGAGTTTGTGCGACAAGCTCCGCTCAGTGCTCAAAAAGAGCGGAATCAAGCCGTCAAGCGATGAGGCAGCATCAGAAATCACCGCAACAACCTATAAATCAACCTTCCGTTACTCAATTGATTTCAGCAACGACACCGATGTTTTCAGGCTCACAAGCCTTGAAAACAGCACAACTGAAATCACAATAAACACAGAAACACCTGTTTCTGTTGAAATCTATGACGATAGCGGACGTGCTGTTGTTTCTATGTATGTTGAAGATAAAGAAACAATTTCGCTCTATCCCGAAGACGGCTCAAGCTTCAATATGCGCATCGGCGATTGCAGCTCTGCCGATAAGCCTTTGTCATCATCTTCGGTTTATAAAATTTCACTCAAAGCGTTTGAATCTTCCGTACCTAAGGAAATTCAGGCAACAATTTCCCGAATCAGCGATGCGTACAGTTATTCTCTTGCTCCCGTATTCCTGAGTATGTGTCTTGAGGACGGCGCTCCACTTCCGATTGAAGAGAGCATCGGTGCAAGCCTTGCCGCACCCATTCTTGACTCCTGCTCAAGCGAATGCGCGGGAATGGGCGACCAGATTGATACCGCAAAATCAATGATTGCGGGCGTAATGATAAGAAACGGCGAATCCAATCCCGACCTTCTCACTCTCAAAGGCACAACAATGGATCTTTCATATGTTTATCATGTGGAAACAGAGAATTACATAGCGCTCAAAACAAAAATAGTTATCTCAATCGGCGGAATGGATATCTATAACGGCTATTCGTTTATGCGCCTTGAAAACTATGACTATGATTTATCGGAGATAAGCCCTGAACTTCAGTCGACGGTTGATATGATTGAAATGCTCTTCGGCGAAACATATTTCATAACCGATATCAACCACAATTATCTTTATGAGCTCTTCGGCGACTCGCCCGATAGCATCAGCGCAACAAGCGATATCAGCTCTCTCTATGACCTTTGGTATGACTCAACCGAAACCATCAGCGTATATCCGATAACCGTTAAGAATGTTGACACGGAAAAGGCATTGCGCTCAGGTCACAGCCTTGAAAAAATCGAAGGCTTTGAGCAATACACTCTGCGCCATAATCTCGGCGAAATCAAGAAAGTTCGTGCGGCGGTTCAGATACAGTATAATGTTCTCAGCGGTATCGCAACCTACGGCGAACCCGCCAAAGCATTGTTTGACCTTGTAACAAATCCGCTCGGCTTTGTTCTTGACCAATACTTTGAGCAGCAGGAAGAAGAGGCTCAGCAGGTCTGGTTTATTGTTAAGTTCGCATTCGACCCTGTCGGCACGATAACCGACGCAATAACGGGCGAACTCTGGAGCATATTCTTCGCAGCCTGCGGCGATGTTGCACAGGAAATCAAGCTTGTTCTTGATGAATTTGACTCAAGGCTCGTATCATATGAAACCCGATACGCTCAACTCAGCGCACATATAACAAAAAGGGGTCTGACGATTTTCGTCAGACCCTTCAATTTTTATTATTGTGATGTAACACATTTATCTGCACCGTCATACTATGTGAATGTAAGCGGTTGAAAAACCGTTTAACCGGAAACGGAGGTAAGATACATGGGTTGCGGATGCAATAACAATTGGTGCCTTTTCATCATCCTCATTCTTCTTTTCTGCAATAACGACAGCGGTTGCGGCTGTGGCTGCGGCAACACTTTCGCCAACACAAGAAGCAATGACTGCGGCTGTGGCTGCGGCTGCTAAATCTTAGCAAGGATGCAAGCCGCCTCTTCCTGCGTTAAACCGCCGGGGGAGGCGGTGAAGTTTCTCGGAATGATGCTCTGCCAGCGCAGGGCATATTTTTTTGCGTTTTCTTCGCCGATAACCGCCCCCGAAAGGTCTGTAAGCGAAGCGATAACAGCCTTGACTTCTTCAATATCATCCGTCATACGGCAGAAATCGTCAAATTTCTCGGGCGCATATTCAGCGCATCTGTCAATATAAGGCGCAAAGAATGCCGCGCACGCCATGCCGTGGGGCACACCGTAGTTTTCAGTCAGCACATAGCCGAGAGGGTGCGGAAAAGCCGTTCCGCAGTTGTTTATAACAAGCCCCGCATAAATTGAAGCATAATAAAGCGGCTCTCTCAAATCAGGATTCACTTCATCGCTCTGCGAAAGCTCTTTAAGGCAACGGTAAAGCTCGGGTATGCATTTTTCGGCAAAAAGGCGAAGCACTCCGTTGCATTTCTGCGTAAAAAATCCCTCAGCAGCGTGAGCAAAGGCATCAAGTGCCGTTGAAACCGTTGTTTTATATGACATCGAGTGTGTGTATTTCGGGTCGCAGTATGCAACAGCGGCATAGCAATCAGGGCCTGAAATGCTTTTTTTGATGCCCGTTTCATCGTTTGTGAGCACGGCAACAGCCGTCACCTCGCTGCCCGTGCCCGCAGTTGTTCCTATAAGAGCAACAGGGAGCGGCGGATTTTTATATTCTCTTTTATAAATATCGATCGGAGCAAGCTCAGGATTGGATGCATAAAAAGCAACCGCCTTTGAGCCGTCAAGCACAGAGCCGCCGCCTATGCCGAGAATGAAATCGGCATTCGCCTTTCTTGCCGCTTCTCCCGCCTTGCAGCAAACAGAAATAAACGGATTTTCGCTGATTTCATCGAATATTGCATATTCAATCGAGTGCTTTTCGAGAGCTTTTATTGCATCGTCAAGCGCTCCGCTCTTTTTTGCGCTGCTTTTCCCCGTTACAATCAAACATCTTTTGCCCAGCGGGACAAGCATATCTGAATTTTCAATAACGCAATTGTTGCCCCATGCACACTTGACGGGCATATATGCCATATCTGCCATAATAATCATTCCTTTCGCAAAGATTTTACCATATTTTATATTAAAATTAAACACAAATTTTTGTTTTTTGCAACAATATCTATAAAAAATATTGAAAAAATTTATTATAAGGTGTATAGTATATAATTATAATAAGGGGAGTGTGACGTTTTGAAAAAAATAACGGCGGTTATTGCGGTATTGCTTGCCGCATCGCTTGCAATCATAATCGCTATTGATGCCTTCAAAACAAAACCGATGACAAGCTCCTTTTTTGCAATGAACACCTTCGTTTCTGCCGAAGTTGAGGGTAAGAATGCCGAAAAATGCCTTGAAGAAATAAAAGGTGCGGTCGAAAACCTTGACTATAATATTCTCTCCCGCACGGCAAAAAGTTCGGCGATATATAAACTCAACGAAAACGGCGAAGCAACTCTCAGCAAAGAAACGGCAGAATATTTTTCTGTTCTTGCCGACATAAGCAAGCAAAGCGGCGGCGCTTTTGATTTCACACTCGGCGCAATCAGCGATCTCTGGGATTTCGGCGGAAGCCCCCGTGTGCCTGATAAAAACAAGCTTGCCGAAACAGTTTCGCACAGCGGCTTTGAAAAAGTTGCCGTTGAAAACGATACGGCAATTCTTCTTGACAGAAAATCCGTTGTTGATTTCGGAGCATCGGGCAAGGGTATTGCCCTTGACAGCATCAAAGATTGCCTTGATTCACACGAAGCCGAAAGGGCTGTTGTCAGCGTTGGCGGCAGTGTGCTTCTTTACGGAAAAGGCGATTTCACGGTCGGAATACGCAATCCGCGCGGAGAATCGGCGAGCACAATTGCAACTCTCTCTCTCGGCGAAGGCTGCGTTTCAACCTCGGGAAGCTACGAACGATGCTTTGAAGAAAACGGCAAAAATTATCATCATATTCTCAACCCCGAAACGGGTTATCCCGTTAACAACGGTCTTCTCAGTGTAACGGTAATATCCGAAAGCGGCCTTCTCAGCGATGCCCTTTCAACCGCCTGTTTTGTGCTTGGCATTGAAGAAGGCAAAAAGCTTGCAGAGCACTACGGCGCAAAGGTTATTTTCATAACAGAAGACAATGTTTTTTATACCGACAGCGAAACACGGAATATCATAACACTCAGCGACAGCAGCTATTCTATGGCGGAAAATGCGATATGAATATTAAATTTATAAAAAAAGGCGATTTGATTGTTGTTGCCGTTATTGCGGCGGCTGTTATCATTCTTTCACTTTTCGGCTCTGTGAAAACATCAAAGCCGATTGCCGAAATTTCGGTTGACGGAGATATTGTTCACACCGTTGACCTTAGTTCGGTAACCGAAAAAACCGAATTTATGCCGAATGATGAATACAACATTCTGATTGTTGCCGAAAACGGAAGCATACGCTTTGAGCATTCCGACTGTGAGGATAAGCTCTGCGTTTCATCGGGCAATCTTTCAAAAAGCGGCGATATCGCCGTTTGTCTGCCCGCAAAAACAGTTATCTGCGTTACAGGCTCCGAAACGGACGCCGTTGTTTACTGATATGAAAAAGAACTATAAAATTGCTTTAACGGCAATACTCTGTGCGCTGGCGATAGCCCTCAACGCTCTTGAGGGAATGATTCCGCCCGTGCCGTTTCTGCCACCGGGGGCAAAACCCGGATTTTCAAACATAATAACGATGTTTGCCGCAGGTAGCCTCGGCTTCCCGCAGGCGGTTGCAATCGCTCTTGTGAAAGGTCTTTTCAGTTTCATAACAAGAGGCGCAACTGCAGGAATTATGAGCCTTTCGGGCGGGCTTCTCTCTGCCGCCGCAATGTTTATTCTTATGCGGTATGCAAGAAAGCATCTCGGTCTGCTCGGCATCTCCGTTATCTGCGCCCTTTGCCACAATATGGGTCAGCTCACAGCGGCGATGTTTATAACCTCAACTGCAAGCATTGCTTACTACGCGCCCGCTCTCGGCATTTTCGGAATTGTCACAGGAGCTGTTACGGGCGTTATACTCCGAGCGGTTATTCCCGCTCTTGAAAAAATGAAAAATCACTTTTGTTAGGAGGAATATTATGACTAAGACCGTTGTTGACGGCGTACTCAAAGCCGTTAAAAAGGTCAGAGGCGGCGTTAAGGTTAACCACCACAAAAACACTGCTCACAAAAAAGTTGAAAGACTCCCTATTCCGTCAAAGGTTGTTATACCTATGCAGCAGCATATCGGCGCTCCCTGCGACCCGATTGTTAAGGTTGGCGACACCGTTGCGGTGGGTCAGGTTATCGGCGATACAGATAAGTATGTAAGCGCTCCCATTCATGCTTCGGTTTCGGGCACGGTTGTTGCCGTTGGCGATGTTAAAATGCCCAACGGAACAATGTCCAAAGCGGTAACAATCGAATCTGACGGCGAAATGAGACTTTGGGAAGGCATCAAGCCCCCTGTTGTTGAAACAAGAGAAGACCTCATCAAGGCTGTAAGAGCTTCAGGTCTTGTCGGTCTCGGCGGCGCAGGCTTCCCCACCCATGTCAAGCTCAACTTCCCTGCCGATAAAGATATTGACACCCTTATTATCAATGCTGCGGAATGCGAACCTTTCATTACGGTTGACTACCGCGAATGTGTTGAAAATTCAAAAAACATTCTTGCAGGCGTTTATCTTCTCAAGAAGATGCTCGGCTTCAAAAAAGTTGTTATCTGCATTGAAGACAACAAACCTGATGCATTCGGAGTTCTCAAAGATATTGCTGACCACGAAGAAGATGTTAACAACGAAGTCAATCTTATGGTGCTTGAATCAAAATATCCTCAGGGAGCAGAAAAAATGATGGTTCAGTCTGCCACAGGCAGAAAAGTTCCGCCCGGAAAGCTTCCCGCAGACGTTGGCTGCGTTGTTATGAATGTTGCATCGGTTGCGTTTATCGCCCGTTATGTAAGAACAGGCAAGCCTCTTATCAGCCGTTCAATAACCGTTGACGGCTCAGCTATCAAAAAGCCCAATAACATAAGAGTTCCCATCGGCACAAACATCGGCGAAATCATTGATTTCTGTGGCGGCTTCAAAGAAGAACCCTGCAAAATTCTCACAGGCGGCCCGATGATGGGTCTTGCAATAGTCGGAACAGACCTTCCCATCCTCAAACAGAACAACGCAATTCTTGCTTTTGCAAAGGATGACGCAGTTCTCAAGGATGAAACAGACTGCATCCGTTGCGGCAGATGCGCAATCGCCTGCCCGATGAGCCTTATGCCAACAAATATCGTCAGAGCCGCAAAGGCAAAAGATGTTGATATGCTTAACCATGTAGGCGTTACCGTATGTATGGAATGCGGAAGCTGCGCCTTCGCCTGCCCCGCGGGCAAACCCCTTGTTCAGCATATGCGCCTTGCAAAGGCAATTCTCAGAGAGGAGGGCAACAAATAATGGTTAACGGCAAAAAACTTGTTGTGAGCGCTTCGCCTCACCTTCGAACAAAATCAACCACCGCGGGCATTATGCTCGATGTTATAATCGCCCTCATTCCCGCTCTTATAGCTTCGGTTGTTTTCTTCGGTCCCCAGGTGCTTTTAGTTGTTCTTGTAACCGTCGGCACGGCTGTGCTTTCGGAATACATAGCAAGAAAAGTTATGAAAAGGCATAACACCATCGGCGACCTGAGCGCCGTTGTAACAGGTCTTATTCTCGCATTCAACCTTCCCGCAAATGTTCCTCTGTGGATAGCTGCAATCGGTTCGGTTGTTGCAATTATAGTTGTCAAACAGTTTTTCGGCGGCATCGGTCAGAATTTTGCAAACCCCGCCATTACCGCCCGAATTGTTCTTCTTCTTTCGTTTGCAACAAAAATGAGCGGAAGCAACTGGGTTGCTCCTCTTGCATGGCTCGGAAAATCCGATGCTCTCACAACCGCAACTCCCCTTGCGATAACCGAAACTTCTCAGCTTCCTTCGCTTCTCGATATGTTCATCGGTAACAGAGCGGGCTCGCTCGGCGAAACCTGCATTATTGCACTTCTTGCCGGCGGAATTTATCTTATGGCAAGAAAAGTTATTTCTTTCAAAATTCCTGTTGCATATATCGGCTCTTTTGCTCTCATTATGCTCATTGCAGGCTTTATTAAGAAAGACGGAATCGCTGATGCACTCGAATTCACCGCATATCAGCTTATGAGCGGCGGACTCATCCTCGGCGCATTCTTTATGGCTACGGATTATTCCACAAGCCCCATCAACACAGACGGCAAATATCTCTTCGGTATAGGTTGCGGCCTTATCACCGCTCTTATCAGACTTTTCGGCTCACTTCCCGAAGGCGTATCATTTGCAATTCTTATTATGAATCTTCTTGTTCCTCATATCGAAAGAATAACAACTCCCAAGCCGTTCGGCACACCCAAAAAAGAGAAAAAGGCAAAGGAGGCTGACGCGAAATGAAAAACTTAAAGGAATATCTTGTTCCCACAGTCACTCTTTTCATAATATGCCTTGTTGCCGCAGCTCTTCTCGGGCTTACAAACGATGTCACCGCCCCCATCATCGATAAACTTGCCGCTGAAAAAGAAATTCAGACCCGTCAGGAAGTTTTCCCCGATGCAGTTTCATTCGGCGAAACAAAAACTGTTGGCAACGCAAGCATCGTTGCCGCTCTTGACGAAAACAAAAATGTTATCGGCCATGTTGTTGTAAATATCGGCAAAGGCGGTTACGGCGGCGATATTTCGGTTATGACAGGCGTTTCGGCTGACGGAAAAGTTACAGGCGTCAGCATTCTTTCACACAGCGAAACAGCAGGTCTCGGCGCAAAGGCAGACACAGACGACAAATGGCGCGAACAGTTTATAGGCCTTATCGGCGGCATCTCTGTCACAAAAGAAACCGCTCAAGGCAATTCAATCAAAGCAATCACGGGCGCTACCGTAACATCAAAAGCAGTTACGGGCGCTGTTAACGAAGCATTAGAACTCGCAGGAGGTGAGAACATTGGCTGAAAAAAAATCACTCGGTAAAGAATTTACCAAAGGTCTTATTGCCGAAAACCCCGTTCTTCGCCTTGTTCTCGGCACTTGCCCCACCCTCGCAACAACAACAAGCGTTTCAAACGCTATCGGTATGGGTATTGCGGCAATGATAGTTCTTATCTGCTCAAACGTTGTTATTTCTCTTTTGAGAAAAGTTATCCCTTCAAAGGTAAGAATCCCCGCATATATCGTTATCATCGCATCGTTTGTTACTATCGTTCAGATGATTGTCAAAGCTTTTGTTCCCGCTCTTGACGCTTCACTCGGCGTTTTTCTTCCGCTTATCGTTGTTAACTGCATCATCCTCGGCAGAGCGGAAGCTTTTGCGGGCAAAAACTCAGTTATCGCTTCGGCTGTTGACGGCCTCGGCATGGGCGTTGGCTTCACTATGGCTCTTTGCTGCATGGCATCAATCAGAGAAATCCTCGGTGCAGGCACATTCCTTGCAGGCATCAAAGACCTTCTCGCCGTTTTCAGCGAAAACATAACCTTCAACGGATTCACACTCATTCCCGAAGGCGGCTATTTCAGCCCGATGCTCATATTCATTCTTGCTCCCGGCGGCTTCTTTACATTCGGCATTCTTATGGCTTGCGCCAACAAGATTGCAGAAAAGAAAGGCAAACCCCGCGCAGAGCTCGGCGGCTGTCAGGCATGCCCCATGGCTAAAAACTGCGCTCTTCTTGCCGACGGCAAGGCTTGCAACGAAGAAAAGGAGGATAAAGCTATATGAAATCAGCTCTTTTTATTCTCCTGACCGCAATTCTTACAGAAAACTTTGTTCTCTGCAAATTTCTGGGCATCTGCCCCTTCCTCGGCGTTTCAAAAAAGCTTAACACCGCCGTTGGTATGTCTGCCGCGGTTATCTTCGTTATGGCTCTTGCAACCGCAGTAACCTGGCCCATCAACGAATATCTTCTCGTTGCAAACGGGCTTGATTATCTTCAGACAATTGTTTTCATTCTTGTTATAGCGGCTCTCGTTCAGCTTGTTGAGCTTATTCTCAAGAAGTTTATGCCTCCCCTTTATAATGCACTCGGCATATATCTTCCTCTTATCACAACAAACTGTGCCGTTCTCGGCGTTGTTCTTCTCAACATCACCAAAGATTACGGTTTTGTTGATTCGCTTCTCAACAGCGTTGGCGCAGGTCTCGGATTTATGCTCGCGATGGTTATTTTCTCGGGCGTAAGAAGCAGACTTGAAGGCTGCGATATTCCCAAATTCCTTCAGGGACTTCCCATTGTTCTTGTTGCGGCATCAATTGTTTCGCTTTCGTTTATGGGATTCACAGGTCTCGTTGAAGGCATATTTGCTTAAGGAGGTAACGGATATATGAACCCTATTCTTTTTGCT
>JAZLBI010000156.1:0-11378 GCA_045613625.1 Acutalibacteraceae bacterium
AAATCACACGCAAGGCTATTTTTATTATTAGTGCGGGTAAAAATCCGTTGTAATATCAGGCTTTGCGGCGGTTCGTATCTGACATTAGATACAAAATTTAACTTAGGAGGAAAAACAAATGTCAGTAGTATCAATGAAGCAATTGCTTGAAGCAGGTGTTCATTTCGGACACCAGACCAGAAGATGGAATCCCAAAATGGCTGAATACATCTTCACAGAGCGTAACGGCATCTACATCATCGACCTTCAGAAAACAGTTAAGAAGCTCGAAGAAGCATATATGTTCGTTCGCGAAATCGCTGCAGACGGCGGCGAAATCCTTTTTGTCGGCACAAAGAAGCAGGCTCAGGATTCAGTTAAGAAAGAAGCAATCCGTTGCGGTATGCCCTTCGTAAATGCACGTTGGCTCGGCGGTATGCTCACAAACTTCAACACAATCCAGAAGAGAATCAAGAGACTTGCTCAGCTCAAGGCTATGGAAGCTGACGGCACATTTGTTCTTCTTCCCAAGAAGGAAGTAACAAAGCTTAACCTTGAAATTGAAAAGCTTGAAAAGTTTATGGGCGGCATCACAGAAATGAAGAAGCAGCCCGCAGCTATGTTTATAGTAGACCCCCGCAAAGAAAAGATTGCTGTTCTTGAAGCTCACAAGCTCGGTATCCCCATCGTTGCAATCGTAGACACAAACTGCGATCCCGATGAAGTTGATTATGTAATCCCCGGCAACGACGACGCTATCCGTGCTGTTAAGCTTATTGCAGGCGCAATGGCAGATGCAGTTATCGAAGGCAGACAGGGCGAGCAGTCAGCTCCCGAAGCAGCAGAAGCATCAGAGGAGGAATAATACAATGGCAGCATTTACAGCTAAAGACGTACAGGCTCTCAGAGAAAAGACAAACGTTGGCATGATGGATTGCAAAAAGGCACTCGTTGAAGCTGACGGCGATGTAGAAAAGGCAATAGACATCCTTCGCGAGAAGGGTCTCGCAACTGCAGCTAAGAAGGCAGGCAGAATTGCTGCTGAAGGCGTTATCGGTCTTTACACAGACGGCAATGCATCAGCTCTTGTTGAACTTAACTGCGAAACAGACTTCGTTGGCAACAACCCTGAATTCAAAGCTCTTGCAAATCAGATTGCAAAAACAGTTGTTGAAAGCAAGCCCGCTGATCTTGATGCACTCCTTGCAACAACAATTTCAGAAGGCAGCCTTTCAGTTGCTGACTCAATTCAGGAACTCTTCCTCAAGATTCGCGAAAACCTCAAGCTTCGCCGTTTCGCTCTTGTTGAAGGCACAGCTGTTTCATACATCCACGGCGGCGGTTCAGTAGGCGTTCTTGTTAGCTTTGATACAAACGCTGCTGATAACGAAGAATTCGTTGCAATGGGCAAGAACATCGCAATGCAGGTTGCAGCTATGAACCCCACATATCTTGACGCAGCAGCAGTTCCCGCTGAAGTTGTTGAGAAGGAAAAGGCAATCAACCTTGCTCAGATGAACGAAGATCCCAAAATGGCTAACAAGCCCGAGCAGGTTAAGGAAAAGATCATCGAAGGTAAGATCAAGAAGTACTACACAGAAGTTTGCCTTCTTGACCAGGCATTCGTTCGTTCAGACCTTTTCGAAGGCTCAGTAAGCGGCTATGTTGCTGATGTTGCTAAGAAGCTTGGCGCAGAAATCAAGGTTACAGGCTTCACTCGTCTTGCTAAGGGCGAAGGCATTGAAAAGAAAGTTGACGACTTCGCTGCAGAAGTTGCAAGCATGATGTAATTATATAAACTTTCAGGCTGTTACCAATCGGTAACAGCCTTTTTCTTGTTTTATATGAATTATTTCAGTTCTGCGTGGTAATAATATCCTTACAATATATAAAGGAGAGATTATATGGCAAATCTTACCGCCAAAGAGCTTTCTGCTCTTGAAGACCAGCTCAACTGTGAGCAGAACCTTGTAAAGAAATACAAAGCTTATGCTCAGGCTGCAACCGACCCTCATATAAAAAACACCTGTGAGCAGATTGCAAATCAGCACAAACAGCATTTTGATACACTTATGGGTCATCTCAACTGATACGGAGGATAACTATGAACGCAAATTCAACATTTAATGACAGAGAAATTATGGATGATATCCTTGCTTCTCAGAAGCATATGACTGATGTTTACAACACATTTTCCAATGAATGCACCAATCAGCAGCTTCAGAACGATATGCTCAATATTCTCAAAGAAGAGCATACAATTCAGTTTGATGTTTTTGGCGAAATGCAGAAGAGGGGATGGTACAGCCCTTGTGCTGCTGAAGCGCAGAAAATTAACGAAACAAAAACAAAATTTCAGAATATCGCTTCTCAACTTTGAACAAACGCAGCGGATGCCTTCGGGCGTCCGTAATTTTTTTAGAAAATTTAATAAAAAGGGTTGGAAATTTTAAGTATATATATTATAATATCAATAAATATGGGTTTGTATAAAAATAATGCAAATCACAATAAGGAGAAACATATGAGTAAATATCAGGTTTCGCTTGAAAAGGTTGTGAATGACCTTTCGTTTCAGGTAATATATACGCCCAAAGATATTGCGGATATATATATTACAGCTCAGGATGTTAACCGTCCGGGTCTTATTCTGACAGGCTTTGAGGATTATTTTGATCCCGAAAGAATTCAGTTTCTTGGTCTCACCGAGCTTGAATATTTCAAAAGTCTTGATAAAGAATCTTTTCTGAATTGCCTTGAAAGATTCTTTTCAAAAAAGCCCGCAGCGGTTGTTGTTACAAGAGATCTTAAATGCGGAAAACGCTTTCTCAGCTTCGCAGAAAAATATGAAGTTCCCGTTCTCGGAACCTCAGAATCAACATCAGGTTCAATGTCTGCAACAATTTCATATCTCGGCGTTGAACTTGCTCAGAGAATAACCCGCCACGGTGTTCTTGTTGAAGTGTACGGCGAAGGTGTGCTTATACTCGGTGACAGCGGCGTTGGTAAAAGCGAAACCGCTCTGGAGCTTATAAAAAGAGGTCACAGACTCATAGCTGATGATGCTGTTGAAATCAGACGAGTGTCCAATAAAACGCTTGTTGGTTCGGCTCCTGATAATATCCGCCATTTCATCGAGCTTCGAGGTGTCGGCGTTCTTAACGCAAGGCGTCTTTTCGGTATGGGTGCCGTTAAAATGACGGAAAAAATTGATATGGTTGTTCAGCTCGAACCCTGGGACAGCGAAAAGGTGTATGACAGACTCGGTCTTGAAAATGAATATACCGAAATTCTTGATATAAAGGTTCCTGTAACAACGGTTCCGGTTAAACCCGGCAGAAACCTTTCAATTATCATCGAAGCCGCTGCAATGAATAACAGACAGAAAAAGATGGGTTATAATGCAGCTCGTGAGCTTTTGCACAGCCTCGGAATGACGGACGACATTATTCCGGCTCAAAAAGAACTTGAAGTATGGCACAATTTTTAATTAAATTAATATAAAATATCATTGGAGGTAATAAAATATGTACAGAATAGGTGTTGATCTCGGCGGAACAAATATCGCAGTTGGTGTTGTTTCGGAGGATATGAAAATAGTTGGCAGAGGCAAAGTAAAAACAAAATGCCCCAGACCTGCCGCAGAAATTTTTGACGATATCGCAGTTGCGGTTGATATGGCAATAAAAGATGCAGGCATTTCAATGGATGAAGTTTCATCAATCGGTGTTGGAACCCCCGGTTCTGTTAACAAAGATAACGGATATATCGAATTCGCAAACAACCTCGGTTTCAATCAGGTTCCCGCAAAGAAAATGCTTGAAGAAAGACTTGGTAAAACAGTATTTCTTGATAACGATGCAAACTGTGCTGCTCTTGGCGAAGCAATCGCAGGTGTCGGCAAGGGTGTCGGCAACTTCGTTGCAGTTACTCTCGGAACAGGTGTAGGAAGCGGAATTATTGTTAACGGCAAGATTGTTGCCGGTGTTAACTATGCGGGTGGCGAAATGGGTCATACCGTTATTATGCTTAACGGCAAACAGTGCAACTGCGGAAGAAAAGGCTGCTGGGAACAGTATGCATCTGCAACTGCACTTATTGCACAGACCAAAGAGGCAATGCTCAAAAATATTGACAGCAAAATGTGGCAGATCACAAACGGAAGCATAGATAACGTTAGCGGAAGAACAGCTTTTGATGCAATGCGTCTTGGCGACGAAGCAGCAAAGGAAGTTTGCGATAATTATATTTATTATGTTTCTGTTGGTATCATTAATATTATCAACACATTCCAGCCTGAATTTGTTTGCATCGGCGGCGGTATCAGCCACGAAGGCGACACAATTCTTAACCCCATCAAAAAACATATAGACAGCGAAAGATACAGCATCCATGCATCAAAGCAGACTAAGATTGTTGCTGCTGAACTCGGCAATGATGCAGGTATCTTCGGCGCTGCTCTTCTTGATGAATAATTTTTTGGAGGAAATTATGAGCTCATATAGCGATTTTTATTCGTTGTGTAATGAAATTGAATGTGAATATTCAACCTATGAATTGCTCAGAGACTATACGAGCTTTAAAATCGGCGGGAAAGCCGATGTGATGATTTTTCCCGATACAGTCAGCAAACTTTCGGCTGTTGTTTCTTATTTGAACAAAACAAATATCGCTACCCTTGTTCTCGGCAAGGGTAGCAATATGCTTGTTTCAGACGAGGGGTTCAAAGGTGTTGTGATCAACACTTGTAAGCTCGATAAAATTGAACTTGTTGATAAAACAACAATTGTTTGTCAATGCGGAGTTTCGCTTTCGAAATTATGTCGTTTTGCTCTTGAAAATTCACTTACCGGCCTTGAATTTGCTTTCGGTATTCCCGGTACAGCCGGCGGTGCGGCATATATGAACGCTGGAGCATACGGCGGTGAAATGAAGGATGTTCTTGTTTCATGCGAGCATATAACACCTGACGGAAAAGTTTGTTCGTTCAATTCCGATGAATTGAATCTCGGTTACAGACATAGCGTTTATTCAGACGGAGATATGGTTATCACTTCGCTTACGGTTAAGCTTTCAAAGGGTAATGCTGACGAAATCAAAGCGAAAATGGATGAGCTTATGGGCAGAAGAAGAGATAAGCAGCCGCTTGAATACCCGAGTGCGGGAAGCACATTCAAGCGCCCTGAAGGTTATTTTGCGGGTGCGCTTATCGAACAATGCAATTTGAAAGGGTATTCTTCGGGTGGCGCTCAGGTCAGCGAAAAGCATGCAGGCTTTGTTGTCAATAAAGGCGGCGCTACTGCGGCAGATGTTATTGCTGTTATAAATCACTGCAAGAAAACGGTTTATGATAAAACAGGTGTTATTCTTGAGCCTGAGGTAAAAATTATAGCGCAGGAGGAGATATAAATGTCTTTTTCATCAGATGTAAAAAGCGAAATTTCTAAAATAGAAAATCTCTCATCTTGCTGTTTTCACGCACAAGTCTACGGGCTTGTGCTTTTTGCTCACTTTTCAAAATATAATTTTTCAATAACAACCGAGAATAATGATGTTTTTTCATTGTATTTATCATATCTGAAAGATTATTGCGAAGTTGAACCCGTTATAAGCGACAGCGGAACAAAAAAGATGACCGCATATTTAAAATCCGATAAAGAAAAAGAAAAGGTTTTTGATAAATTCGGTCATATGCTCAACGAGACAACGCTTCGAATAAACAGAGCAAACATTTCGGATGAATGCTGTGCAGGTGCATTCCTGCGAGGTGCATTTCTTGCCTGCGGAACGGTAACAACTCCCGAAAGAGGTTATCACCTTGAGTTTGTTGTGCCTTATAAAAGGCTTTGCACTGATATGATTAAATTTATGGATGAACTTAATCTCAACCCGAAATACATAGTCAGAAAAGGTAACCACGTTATTTATTTCAAGGATAGTGAGAGCATTGAGGATATTCTTGCCATAATCGGCGCTCAGGATGCATCACTCTATGTTATGGGAATAAAAATAGAAAAAGATGTCAAAAACAAAGTTAACCGAAAGCTTAATTTTGAAATGTCAAACATCGGCAAAACGGTGGATGCGGCTAATATTCAGATTGAAGCTATTGAATTCATCGAGAGCAAATCGGGTATTTCTTCTTTGCCCGAAAATTTGCAGAAACTTGCCCGACTTCGCCTTGAAAATCAGGAGGCAAGTCTCAGCGAGCTCGGCAAACTTATGGACGAGCCTATATCCCGCTCGGGAATCAATCACAGATTAAACAGAATAGTAAACATTGCAGAGAAAATGAAAAACGGTGAATAATAATGTCTTTTGTTCATTTGCATGTACACAGTGAATACAGTCTGCTTGACGGAGCTTGCAGAATTGAACCTATGCTCGATAAAATAAAGAGCATGGGTCAGTCTGCTGTTGCCATAACCGACCACGGCGTTATGTACGGCGTAATTGATTTTTATAAAGCTGCAATCAAAAAGGGAATCAAACCCGTCATCGGTTGCGAGGTTTATGTTGCACCGAGGTCACGGTTTGATAAAGTTCACGGAATTGACAGCGAAAGATATCATCTTATTCTTCTTTGCAAAAATAACGAAGGGTATAAAAATCTCATAAAGCTTGTTTCTGAAGGTTGGGTGAACGGGTTTTATACAAAACCCAGAGTAGATAAAGATATACTTGAAAAGTATAGCGAAGGTCTTATTGCGCTTTCGGGATGCCTTGCAGGTGAAGTTGCAAGAGCTCTTCAGAACAATGATTATGATGAAGCCAAAAGAGTTGCCGAATGGTATCGTGACACTTTCGGAAGCGATAATTATTTTATTGAAATTCAGAATCACGGGCTTGAAGAGCAACTCAGAATAAATTCCGATTTAATTAAACTTTCAAAAGAAATCGGTGTTCCTCTTGCCGCAACCAATGATGCTCATTATGTAAATAAAGACGATGCGAAAATGCAGCAGGTGCTTATCTGCATCCAAACAAACCACACCCTGGGTGAAGATACGGGTCTTGAATTCAGCACACAGGAGTTTTATTTGAAATCCGAAGAAGAAATGCTTGAAGCATTCTCGCAGTGCCCTGAAGCTGTTGAAAACACTGCTTCAATAGCCGAAAGGTGCAATGTTGAATTTGAATTTGGAAAAACCAAACTTCCTCATTTTGATGTTCCTGACGGATATGACCATTTTGAGTGGTTTTCGCTTCTGTGCAGAAAAGGTCTTATAGAAAGATACGGCGAAAATCCGCCCGAAGAATATGTGGACAGGCTCAATTATGAACTTGATGTCATAAACAGAATGGGCTATGTTGATTATTATCTTATTGTTCACGATTTTATAAAACACGCAAAGGATGTTGGCATTCCCGTTGGCCCCGGAAGAGGCTCGGGCGCCGCGAGTATCTGCGCTTACTGTATCGGGATAACAGGCATCGACCCGATGAAATATAATCTTCTCTTTGAGCGTTTCCTTAACCCCGAAAGAGTCAGTATGCCTGACTTTGATGTTGATTTCTGCTTTGAAAGACGAGGAGAAGTTATTGATTATGTAATTGAAAAATATGGCGCAGACCACGTTGCGCAGATTGTAACATTCGGAACTCTTGCCGCAAAAGCTGCAATCCGTGATGTTGGCAGAGCGCTGGGAATGCCTTATTCTGTTGTTGATAATATTTCTAAACATGTTCCCAACGAGCTTAATATAACAATTGAAAGAGCGCTCAAGCGTTCAGGTGAGTTCAAAGCTTTGTATGACAGCGATGAAGAAACAAAAGCGCTGATTGATATGGCTCAAAAGGTTGAAGGTATGCCTCGCCATGCATCAACTCATGCGGCTGGTGTTGTTATCACTCATGATCCCGTTGTATCATATGTTCCTCTTGCAAGGAACGACGAAGCTGTTGTTACTCAGTTTCCGATGACAACGCTTGAAGAACTCGGTCTTCTTAAAATGGATTTTCTCGGACTCAGAACTCTCACTGTTATAAAATCTGCAGAAAAAATGATACAAAAATCAAATTCGGATTTTTGTATTGACAATATTGATATAGATGATAAAGCTGTATATGAGATGATGTGTTCGGGCCAGACTGAAGGCGTGTTTCAGTTTGAATCTGCAGGAATGAGAAGCGTTTTATCTCAGCTCAAGCCTGAATCTCTCGAAGATTTAATCGCTGTTATATCGCTTTACAGACCGGGTCCGATGGATTCTATTCCAACCTATATTGAAAACCGACATAATCCTGACAGAATAAAATATAAAACACCTGAATTAAAAAATATTCTTGATGTTACATACGGATGTATGGTTTATCAGGAACAGGTTATGCAAATTTGCCGTGAGCTTGCCGGCTATTCATACGGAAGAGCTGATATTGTTCGCCGTGCGATGAGCAAAAAGAAATATGATGTTATGCTCAGAGAGCGTGAAAATTTTGTTCACGGTATTGTTGATGAAAACGGAACTGTTGTTTGTGACGGTGCAGTAAGGCGAGGCATAGACGAAAAAATTGCAAACGAAATATTTGATGAGATGATGTCATTTGCATCATATGCTTTCAACAAAGCTCACGCAGCAGCTTATGCTTATGTTGCATATCAGACTGCCTGGTTAAAATGCCATTATCCTTGCGAGTTTCTTGCTGCGTTGCTGACAAGCTTCCTTGATAACACGGGCAAGGTTGTTCAGTATATAAATGAATGTTCAAGGCTCGGAATTAAAATTCTTCCGCCTCATGTGAACCATTGTTCAGAATCGTTTGCTGTTTCAGACGGTAACATTCATTTCAGCCTTCTTGCTGTTAAAAACCTCGGCAGAAGCTTTATAAGACGGATAATAACCGAAAGAGAACTTAATGGCAATTTCATCGATTTCTATGATTTCTGCAGGCGTTTGTACGGCAAAGATTTTAACCGCAGAGCAATTGAAAGTCTTATAAAATGCGGAGCTTTTGACGGGCACGGTGCCAACCGTAAGCAGATGTATAATGTTATCGAATCGGTTATTGAAGATCTTGATAACAGCAAAAGACGGAATGTTGACGGTCAGATAGGCTTTGGTGACCTTGTTGTTGATGATTCTGATTGCAATTATAATCCGATGTCATCATTTACTTACCCCGAATGCGATGAATTCCCGACGGAAACACTTTTAAAATATGAAAAAGAAGTTGCCGGGATGTATCTTTCAGGTCATCCGATGCTTAAATATGAACAGCTTTCAAAGCAACTCAGATGTGCTGATATTTCGGATATAATAAAAGAAGATACAGCATTTAAAGATAATGAACGAGTTGTTATTCTTGGTCTTATCAGCTCAATAAAGAAAAAAATAACCAAGAATGATTCCACAATGGCTTTCCTTACTTTAGAAGACATACACGGAAGTATGGAGGTTATTGTGTTCCCGAAAACTCTTATGGAAAATCCCGCAATGTTTTATGAGGGCAATATTGTTTTGCTCAGAGGCAGATTAAGTATAAGAGACGATGAAGAAACAAAGCTTGTTTGCGAATCTGTTGAACCCTGTCCGCCACTTGATGCTCCGGTGCCCGAAAAAAAGGCTGAAAAGAAAAAGGTTCAGGGGTTGTTTCTTCGGTTTGACACTTCCGATTCTCCTCAGATTGAACTTTGCCGAAGATTGCTTGCAATTTTTGACGGAAACACACCGTTATATTATTATTTCAGCAATCAGAACAAATACATTCCAAATCCGATAAAACAGGGGATTGATGTTAATCCTGTTCTTCTTCGTGAACTCAGAAAAATTCTCGGAGATCCGAATGTGATTTATAATAAATGATGCAAACATTTGCCTGATTTTTTTATCAAAAAATGTTTATTTCATTGACATTATGTAATAAAAAGTGTATTATATAATCTGATCATTTTTCAAGGAGAGTAATAATTATGAAGACTATCGGCGTTTTAACAAGCGGCGGTGACGCCCCCGGCATGAACGCTGCGGTTCGTGCGGTTGTAAGAACTGCATGCGAAAACGGAATTAAAGTATACGGCATCAACAGAGGCTATCAGGGCCTTATTGAAGGTGATATCCGTGAGCTTAATATAAGAAGTGTTTCCGATATTATCCACAGAGGCGGCACAATGCTTTATTCTGCAAGATGCAAAGCATTCAGAGAAGAAGAAGGCATTCAGCAGGCTATCGAAACCTGTAAGAAATTCGGTATCGAAGGTATGGTTGTTATCGGAGGTGACGGCTCATTCAGAGGCGCTCGTGACCTTTCACTCAGAGGCATTCCCTGCATTGGTGTTCCCGGCACAATCGATAACGATATCGTAAGCTCAGACTACACAATCGGTTATGACACCTGCCTTAACACTGTTATGCAGATGGTTGACCGTGTAAGAGATACCGTTGAATCACACAGCAGATGTATCGTTGTTGAGGTTATGGGTAACAGATGCGGCGACCTTACACTTAACGCAGGTATCGCTGTTGGTGCAACAGCAATCGTTATTCCTGAAATTCAGGCTGATATCGAAAAACATGTTATCGAAAGAATCAGAAGAACTCAGAAAACAGATAAAAAGCATTTCATCGTTATGGTTGCCGAGGGTATCGGTGGCGTTGAAGAGCTTGCAAGAAAGATTGAAAAAGAATGTGGCGTTGAATCAAGAGCTGTTATTCTCGGTCATGTTCAGCGAGGTGGTTCACCCACCGTTCGTGACAGAGTTGCTGCAAGCATTATGGGCTATAAGGCTGTTCAGCTTCTTATGGATGGCATCGGCAACAGAGTTGTTGTTCAGAAAAACGACACTGTTATTGACTATGATATTTATGAAGCACTCAGCATGGAGCGCACAGTTAATTCCGAGCTTTATAATATAGCACACGAAATTTCAATTTGAGGTAACAAATGTATACCAACGAATTTCTTTCATTACGAAAAAAAATTATTGATAAAGATTTTAAATCACTCAACGATATGCAAAAAAAGGCGGTCCTTTCTACGGAGGGACCGCTTTTGGTGCTTGCAGGCGCAGGAAGCGGAAAAACAACCGTTCTTGTTAACCGCATCGCTAACTTAATAAAGTATGGTAAGGCTTATTACAGTGATAAAATCGTATATCAGCCCACAGATTCAGAAATGGCATTAATGCGTGCTGTTGCTGACGGCGCGATTGAAGATGCGTTTGATATTGAACCTCTCTTGAAGGTTGATGCTGCAAAGCCTTGGGAGATTCTTGCGATTACTTTTACCAACAAAGCTGCGGGCGAGCTTAAAGAGAGACTTGAAAAAATGCTTGGTGAACAGGCTCTTGATATCTGGGCAAGCACCTTCCATTCAGCTTGCGTTCGTATTCTCAGAAGAAACGCAGATTATATCGGTTATTCATCCAATTTCACAATTTATGACACGGATGACAGCAAGAA
>JAZLBI010000157.1:0-13464 GCA_045613625.1 Acutalibacteraceae bacterium
TTCTTCTTGATGAGGTGGATAAACTTTCGTCGGAGTATAAAGGAGACCCCACATCGGCTCTTCTTGAGGTGCTTGACCCTGAGCAGAATAACGAATTCAGAGACCATTATATTGAGCTTCCGTTTGATCTGAGCAAGGTGATGTTCATAACAACGGCGAATGTTGAGGCGAATATTCCTGACCCGCTTCGTGACAGAATGGAAATTATCGAACTTGGCAGCTACACGAGCGAAGAAAAGTTCAATATTGCCAAAAAGCATCTTGTTCCCAAACAGATGAAGCGTCACGGACTTTCAACCAAGAATTTCAGAATTACCGATAAAGCGATAAGGCTTATTATTGAAGGTTATACCCGTGAAGCGGGCGTCAGATTGCTTGAACAGAAGATTGCTTCCGTATGCCGAAAATCGGTTATGCAGCTTGTTGAGGGCGAGACAGAGAAAATTTCGGTTAAGCCCGAAAACATTGAGGATTTGCTCGGCACAAGAAAATTCAAACCCGATAATCTTATCCGTGAAAACGAAATCGGCGTTGTGAACGGCCTTGCGTGGACATCAGTCGGCGGCGATATGCTTGAAATTGAAACGGCTGTGCTTAAGGGAACGGGCAAACTTGAACTTACGGGTTCTCTCGGCGATGTTATGCAGGAGAGCGCAAAGGCGGCTGTGAGCTATATCCGTTCAAAGGCAGATGAGCTTCCGCTCAATGAAGATTTCTATAAAGAGTGCGATATTCATATTCATGTTCCCGAAGGAGCAACTCCCAAGGATGGCCCGTCAGCAGGTGTTACCATTGCAACTTCACTTGTTTCTGCGCTTACAGGCAAAAAGGTGCGCAAAGATGTTGCGATGACGGGTGAAATAACTCTCAGAGGCAGAGTTCTTCCCATCGGCGGACTCAAAGAAAAGTCGATGGCGGCTTACAGAGCGGGAATAAAAACGGTTGTTATTCCTTATGATAATATTTCGGATCTTGATGAGGTTGACCCCAAAGTCAAGGAAGCAATCGCTTTTGAGCCTGTCAAAACCGTTGAAGCTGTATGGGAAATCGCTCTTGAAAAAGAAGAAAACACCGCGCAGAAGCAGCCAAACCATGTTGAAATCAGCAAAGCTTCACGCGCAACAATAACACAGTGACGAGGAATTTTAAAAATGAGATTTGATAAAATAGAATTTACTGCGGCTTACGGAACTTCAAAACAGCTTCCGCCTTCAAAAGAGGCTGAAATCGTGTTTTCGGGCCGTTCGAATGTTGGCAAATCATCGCTCATCAATAAAGTTTTTAACCGAAAAAATCTTGCGAGAGTGAGCTCAATGCCGGGCAAAACAATAACAGTCAACTTTTTTAAGGGCGACGGCGTGTATTTCGTTGACCTTCCCGGCTATGGCTATGCAAAGCGTGAGCAGAGCGAAAAGAAGAGATGGGCAGACCTTATGGAAGGTTATTTCCATTCTGAGAGAAACATTTCTCTTGTTATCCAGCTTATCGATATGCGTCACGCACCGTCGGCGGATGATATGATGATGCTCAACTTTCTCAGAGAATGTGAAATCCCCTTTATGATTGCGCTCACAAAGTGCGATAAGCTTAATAAAACAGAAACTGAAAAACGCAGAGCAGAGCTTGAAGAAGAGCTTCGTGACTATGCGGATATCAAAAAAGTTGAGTTCTCTGCTGTTAAGGGAACAGGTGTTGAAGAAATGAAGGCGGCTATAGTTGCCGCACTTTAACGGGAAGGATTTTCAGAATATGTACGTATCAGATTGTATATCAATAAACGAAAGAGGCAACCTTTCAATCGGCGGTGCAGATACCGTTGAGATTGCAAAGGAATACGGAACTCCCGTTTATGTTTTTGATGAAAATGAAACAAGAAAGAATCTTGCATCCTTCAGGGATTCAATGAATGAATATTACGGCGGAAACGGTCTTGCTGTTTATGCAAGCAAGGCTTTCTGCTGCAAAGAGATGTGCCGCATCTGCAAACAGGAAGGAACGGGAATTGATGTTGTTTCGGGCGGCGAACTTTACACAGCTCTTTCAGTTGATTTCCCTGCAGATAAAATTGTTTTTCACGGCAACAACAAAACGTATGATGAGCTTGTTGCCGCTGTTGAAAACGGAGTGGGCAGAATAGTTGTTGATAATCTCACAGAGCTTGAAACCCTCAACGCAATTGCGGCTGAAAAAGGCGTGATTGCTGGAATTATGTTCAGAATAAAGCCCGGCATTGATGCTCATACCCATGATTTCATTAAGACGGGTCAGATTGATTCAAAATTTGGCTTTGCGCTTGAAACGGGCGAAGCTATGGAGACTGTCAAAGCGGCGCTTGCAATGCCGAATATAAAGCTCAGAGGACTTCATTGCCATATCGGTTCTCAGATTTTTGATATTGATCCGTTTGAGCTTGCGGCGGATGTTATGCTCAACCTTTATAAGAAGATAAAAGACGAAACAGGTGCGGAGTTTGATGAACTTAATCTCGGCGGCGGCTTCGGAATAAAATATCTCGAAAGCGAACAGCCCAAGCCCTATGCGGAATATATGAAGAATGTTTCGGCTGTTGTTAAAGAAAAATGCCGTGAACTCGGACTTAAGATGCCGTTTGTTCTCATTGAGCCTGGCCGCTCTGTTGTCGGTGCGGCAGGTATCACGCTTTATACCGTTGGTGCGGTTAAAGAAATCCCCGATATCCGTACCTATGTTTCTATAGACGGCGGTATGACCGATAACCCCAGATATGCTCTCTATAATGCGGATTATGAGCTTGTCTGTGCAAACAAAGCAACCGAAGAAAGAAGCGAAACCGTTACCGTTGCGGGCAAATGCTGCGAAAGCGGCGACCTTATTCAGGAGCATACAAAGCTTCAGAAGGTTTGCGCGGGCGATATTATTGCCGTGCTTTCAACGGGAGCTTATAACTACTCAATGTCGTCAAACTATAACCGTATTCCCCGTCCGCCTGTTGTTATGGTAAAAGACGGAGAGACAAGAATTGTTGTAAAAAGAGAAACTTACGAAAAAATAACCGAAAACGACGTATAATAATAAAAAGTTTAAGGAAGTGACAGAATGCCTCAGGTCAGAATGTTAGCCGACAGAGTGCGCCTTGTTTCTGAGCAGACAGACAGATTCAAAACGGGCCGCATTTCGGTGTCTGCAGCTTTGCCTCTGAATGAAAAGGCTGCGGCAAATTCACTGCTTATTTATCTTTTGAAACGTTCGTGTAAGGAATATCCTGATTTTTCCGTGCTTAACGGAAAGCTTGATGAGCTTTACGGAGCGGCAGTTTCAGCGGGTGTTGCAAAAATCGGAGAGGCTCAGGTGCTTAATCTTTCAATGACTTGCCTTGACGACCGTTTTGCGCTCACTGAAGAGAGCATTGCAGAGCAGTGCGCTCAGCTTCTTGCGAGTATGCTTTTCAGCCCCAACTGCAAAAACGGCAGTTTCGGTGCGGATAATCTTGCTATGGAAAAACGCCTTCTCATTCAGCGCATTGAAGAAGAGCTTAATGATAAACGAACCTATGCTTTCAATAAATGTATAGAATATATGTGCGCAAAAGAAGCTTACGGCAGGGATAAATACGGCACTGTTGAAGAAATCAAAGCCGTTAAAATGGCAGATGTTTATTCGGCGTGGAAGAATATGCTTTCAACCGCTGTTTTTCAGATTACCGTAACAGGCAGCGCCGATGCGGATAAAATTGCGGATATATTTGAAAAGTGCTTCCAAAAAATCGAAAGAAATCCCGTTATGCCCGAAACAGCATTTATTCTCAGGGGCGGTCATTTCAACAGATATGAAGAAACCTTCCCCGTCAATCAGGGCAAGCTTGTTATCGGCTTCAGAGCGGGTATGAGCAACAGCCGCGATAATATAAATGTTATTACCGTTATGAATGATATTTTCGGTATGGGCACTTATTCAAAGCTCTTTATGAATGTGCGTGAAAAGCTGAGCCTTGCATATTATTGCTGGTCAAGGCTTATTGCAAGCAAGGGCATCGTGCTTGTTGAAGGCGGAATAGATACCGATAAAGAAAAGAAGGTTTCGTCAGAAATTCTCGCTCAGCTTTCGGATTTGAGAAACGGAAAAACCGACCCCGAGGTGCTTGAATCTTCAAAACGCTCCCTTAAAGAGAGATACGCATTCACAACGCCTGAGGGGATATGCTCGTGGTATGCTTCGCAGATGCTTGAAGAAGAAATCATAACTCCCGAAAAAACCGTTGAAAATATTGAAACGGTAACGATGGAGCAGGTGTGCGAGGCGGCAAAAAGGCTTTCGATAGATACGATTTATATGCTTAAAGCGCAGGAGGAGGCCGAAAATGCAGATTAAACAGATAACAAACGAGAAACTCGGCGAAACCGTGTTTTGCGCAAAGCATTCTTCAGGGCTTGAAATAAGAGTTATGCCTAAAGCAGGCTATACTTCGGCTTATGCGGTTTTCGGCGTTAAATACGGTTCGATTGATACGGCGGTAAAAACTGCCGACGGTGAATTTGAAACAATTCCCGAGGGCACGGCTCATTTTCTTGAGCATAAACTGTTTGAAAGCGAAGATTTAAATGCATTTGAACGTTTTGCAAAAACTGGCGCAAGTGCAAATGCATATACGAGCTTTGAGAAAACGGCATATCTTTTCAAAGGCTCTGAAAATATCGGCGAATCGCTTGAAATCCTTCTCGATTTTGTTCAGAATCCTTATTTCACTCAGCAGACTGTTGAGAAAGAGCAGGGGATTATCGGTCAGGAAATCAGAATGTATCAGGATTTGCCTGACTGGCAGGTAATGTTCAATCTTCTCAAAGCGCTTTACAGCGATCATCCCGTAAGAATTGATATTGCGGGCACTCAGGAGTCGATTTCGAAAATCGATGCGGATTTGCTTTACAGACTTTATGAAACTTTCTATAATCCTTCAAATATGATTCTCAGCGTTGTTGGCGCAATTGAGCCCGACGAAGTTTTTGAAATCGTTGACAGATGCATAAAAAACAGAGAGGGCACGGCGGCTGAAAGAAAATTTGTTAAAGAAAGTCCGTTGCCCGTTAAGAATTACGTTGAAGAAAAGCTCTCGGTTGCGTGCAAACAGTTTCTTCTCGGTTTCAAAGAAGATCTCAATGAGCCTCTTCTGAGCCTTGAAGATGAAATCGCATCTCAGATGATGCTTGAAGCGATTGCGGGCAAATCCTCACCGCTTTTCAAAAAGCTTATTGACGAAGAACTTGTTGATATGAGCTTCGGCGGCGAGCTTTTCAACGGATTCGGTTTTTCCTGTGTTATGCTCGGCGGAACGAGCAAAGACCCCGAAAGAGCCTGCGAAATCATCAGGGAAGAGCTTGACAGATGCAAAGCGGAGGGTATTGACTCTGCCGCTTTTGAAAGAACAAAGCGCAAATTCTACGGCAGATATGTTATGAGTTATAACGATATCGATGACACTGCAAATCTTATGATGAATCTGCATTTCAACGGCTATGAACCGTTTGCAGAGCTCGAGGTATGTAAAAAAATAACTCTTGAAACGGTACAGAAGAGGCTTGAGCGCATAAGCAATGAAGCTTCGGCGCTTTCGGTTATCGTGCCTGCGGAGTAAGAAAGGATTAAAAAAATGTCGGATTATACTGTTGTTTATTTTACGGGAATCGACAGAGGCTTCAGCATTCCGAGCATACTTGCCGATTTTTCTCTTTTCGGTATTGATATTCAGATCAGATTTTACGGCGCAATCATTGCTTTCGGCTTTTTGCTTGCCGTTCTTTTCGGCGGCAGAATGGCTTATAAATGGAAGATGAGCCTCGATAAAATGATTGATGTTCTTATTTACGGAACAATCGCAGGAATACTCGGCGCAAGGCTTTATTATGTTTTCTCAAAATGGGATTATTACGGAACGCATCTTTCTGATATTTTCAAAATATGGGAAGGCGGGCTTGCCATTTACGGTGGAATTATCGGCGGAATACTTGCGGCGTTTGTTGTGTGCAAGGTCAGAAAAATGAATTTCTGGAATCTGCTTGATATTGCATCGATGAGCCTTCTTATCGGTCAGGGCATCGGCAGATGGGGCAATTTCACAAATCAAGAGGCTTTCGGCGTCAATACCGATAAGCCCTGGGGTATGTGGAGCGAAAAAATCGCTGAGGATGTGCTCAGAAATCAGGCGGAATATGCCGCAAAAGGCTTCACGGTTGACCCGTCATTGCCCGTGCACCCAACCTTCCTTTATGAATCGGTATGGTGTCTTCTCGGCGTTCTTGTGCTTTATATTATCTGCCGCAAGTTCAGAAAATTCAGCGGTCAGGTTGCGCTTTGCTACGGCATATGGTACGGCCTTGAAAGAACGATAGTTGAAGGCCTCAGAACAGACAGCCTTTATATCGCAAACACGAACATCAGAACATCTCAGGCGCTTTCGGCGGCAATAGTTGTTGTCTGTGCAGTGCTTCTTGTTGTTCTGCTTATAAAACACATAAAGAACCCTCAGCCTATCGACGGCGTTGATTTCTTCCTTGAAGAAGAGCTCAAAAAGAAAAAAGAAGAAGAAAAAGCCGAAGAAACAGAAGAAGCAAAAGTCAAAGAAAAAACTGAAGAATCATCTGAGGAAACGGCAGAAGAACAAACCGAATCCGAAGAAGAACAGGCTGCTGAAGAAAAAGGAGAAAACGAAGATGGCGAAGATAATTGACGGCAAGGCAATAAGAGAATACAATCTTGATAAAATTTCAGAGCAGGTTGAAGAGCTTAAAGCTCAGGGCGTTCTTCCCACTCTTGCGGTTATAATCGTTGGCAGTGACCCCGCTTCAAGAATTTATGTAAACAACAAAAAGGCGGCTTGCGAAAGAACGGGTATGCGTTCGCTTGAATTTGCGCTTCCCGAAGAAACAACAACCGAAGAGCTTCTTGAACTTATTGATAAACTTAATGCGGATAAAACGGTCAACGGCATTCTCTGCCAGCTTCCCGTGCCAAAACATATCAACAAAAACGAAGTTCTTGAAAGAATTCTTCCTGAAAAGGATGTTGACTGTTTCCATCCCGAAAATGTCGGAAAACTCTGCATCGGCAACGGCGGACTTGTTCCCTGCACACCGATGGGCATGGTTAAAATGCTTGAATATGAAGGCATTGACCCCACGGGTAAGCACTGCGTAATCATCGGCAGAAGCGATATAGTGGGCAAACCTATGGCTATGCTGATGCTTGCAAGAAACGCAACCGTAACGGTATGCCATTCAAAAACGGTTAATCTTGCAGAAATCACAAATCAGGCGGATATCCTTGTTGCTGCTGTCGGTATTGCAAAATTCGTTAAAGCCGATATGGTCAAAGAGGGCGCAATAGTGCTTGATGTCGGTATGGACAGAGACGAAAACGGCAAGCTTTGCGGCGATGTTGATTATGATGAAGTCAAAGAAAAGGCATCGATGATAACTCCCGTGCCCGGCGGCGTCGGCCCGATGACAATTGCAATGCTTATGAGAAATACTCTCACGGCTGCGAAAATGCAGAACAATTTGTTGCTCGACTAACTATTATGCGAATCCTATTGGTTTAGGTGACAATCCAACAGATTATGGTAACTTAATTAAGGAGATTGTTATGCAGAATTTATTATTAATAGTAGTGAGTGCTATACCAATCATAGCATTATCTTTAGCGATTTATAAAGCTGTTGTTAAAAAGAAGCAAAATAAATCAATTTTAGCAAACATAATTTTTATTGTTATAATTTCTTTGTTAATTTTGTTTCCGGCAATAAGCTTATTCATAGACGGGTTGCTCTTTTTTATGGTGATAATCGCAGAGTGTTACATATTATCCATTCTGATTCCTTTGAGTGCCTTTGTTTTTTTAGTTTTATTGGTTGCGAAAAAAACAAAGTTAAACCCTACAAAAAGAAAAACAGTTGTGAGTATTGTTTTTATATTATTACTGACTGTCATGGTTTGCTTTGGTATATTTTCCGGTGTTTTTATTGATACTATGAACTGGATTATCGGAGGACCGCCTATTCAGTAAATTCAAGACCAATCAGGCAAGCGTTTATAGCAGCGCAAATACTCAAAAATAACAAACAACTATTTAATATTATAAAAATACAAAAAAACATTTGACAACAGTTGACTGTTGTGCTATAATCTTTCATGCCGCATATTCGGGGCGGGTATAACTATGCCCAAAAACAGAAAATTCTGTGCCTCAGGTAACCCAGTTATAAGTGTTACAAGAATAGCGAGTCTATAAGAAAAGGATGATATTCCGATGTACGCAATTATCGAAACAGGCGGCAAGCAGTATAAGGTACAGGCCGGCGATGTAGTATTCATCGAAAAGCTTGACGCTGAAGAAGCAAGCGAGTACACCTTTGACAAGGTTATCGCAGTTGGAACCGACGACGGTATCACCGTTGGCGCTCCCTATGTTGACGGAGCAAGCGTTTCCGCAAAGATTGTCAAGAACGGCAAGGCAAAGAAAATTACCGTTATGACCTACAAGCCCAAGAAGAACTCAAAGAGAAAGATGGGCCACAGACAGCCTTACACCAAGGTTGAAATCTCTGCAATCAACGCATAAGAAAATGACCTATGATAAAGGTCAGATTTTCAATCGGTAACAAACAACTACAGGGCTTTGAGATAAGCGGCCACGCAATGTATGCAGAAAGCGGCAGTGATATAGTCTGCGCTTCGGTTTCCTCGGCGGCATATATGGCAGCAAACACGATAACCGATGTTATCCGTGCTGATGCAGATGCTTCGGCAGACAACGGCAGAATGTGCGTAACGCTTAATCAGGCAAATGAGCAGGCTCAGGCAGTGCTCAGGGGTCTGGAGCTTCATTTAACGGAGCTTTCAAAGCAATATCCCGAAAACATCAAAATAATCTACGGAGGTGTAAAGAATGCTTAAGATAAATGTACAGCTTTTCGCTCATAAAAAAGGTATGGGTTCAACCCGTAACGGCCGTGATTCAGAGTCAAAGAGACTTGGTGCAAAGAGAGCAGACGGTCAGTTCGTTCTCGCAGGCAACATTCTCGTAAGACAGAGAGGCACACACATCCACCCCGGCAACAACGTTGGTAAGGGTTCAGATGACACTCTCTTCGCTCTCATCGATGGTACAGTAAAGTTCGAGCGTATGGGTAAAGACCGCAAGAAGGTCAGCGTTTACGCTGTTGAGCAGTAATTTACAGTAAAAAATTAATCCGCTATGCAAATCGCATAGCGGATTTTTTTATTTCAAAACCTCTTTCAGATACATACCCGTATAGGATTTCTTACATTTTGCAACCTCTTCGGGTGTGCCTTGTGCAACGATTTTTCCGCCGCCGCTGCCGCCTTCGGGGCCGAGGTCTATGATATGGTCGGCAACCTTGATAACATCAAGATTGTGTTCAATAACAATAACGGTGTTGCCCTTATCAACAAACTTCTGAAGAACATCAATCAGTCTGTGAACATCGGCAGTGTGAAGGCCTGTTGTCGGCTCGTCAAGAATATAAACCGTTTTGCCCGTTGCAACCCTTGCAAGTTCGGTTGCAAGTTTTACTCTCTGAGCCTCGCCGCCCGAAAGAGTTGTTGCGGGCTGACCGATTTTGATGTATCCGAGGCCTACATCATAAAGCGTTTTTATTTTGCGATGAATTTTCGGAATGCTTTCAAAGAAATTCATACCTTCTTCAACCGTCATATCAAGAACATCGTGAATGTTTTTGCCCTTGTAACGAACTTCAAGCGTTTCGCGGTTATAGCGCTGACCCTTACACACTTCACAAGGCACATAAATATCACTCATAAAGTGCATTTCGATTTTGACTATACCGTCGCCCTGACAGGCTTCGCATCGACCGCCTTTAACATTGAATGAAAAACGGCTTGCCTTGTAACCTTTTTTCTTTGAATCAACGGTTGAAGCAAAAAGCTCTCTGATATCATTGAATACGCCCGTATACGTTGCGGGATTTGAGCGAGGCGTTCTTCCGATGGGGGATTGGTCGATGTCAATAACCTTGTCAAGATATTCTGTGCCGGTGATTCTGTCGTGTTCTCCCGCAACTTTTTTTGCGCCGTTGAGCTTGGTTGCGAGATGCTTTTTGAGAATTTCATTGACGAGTGATGATTTGCCCGAGCCCGAAACACCTGTTACGCAGACGAATTTGCCGAGCGGGAATTCAACATCGATGTTGCGAAGATTGTTTTCCTTTGCGCCGTAAACAGTAAGTGAATTGCCGCTGCCTTCGCGTCTTTTTTCAGGCACGGGAATGAATTTTTTGCCGCTGAGATACTGACCGGTAACCGAGTTTTCGCAGTTTATAATATCGTCAACGCTGCCGCAACAAACGATTTCGCCGCCGTGAATGCCCGCGCCGGGACCAACATCAACGATATAATCTGCTGCGTGCATTGTTTCTTCGTCGTGTTCAACAACGATAAGAGTGTTTCCGAGGTCACGCAGATTCTGCAGAGTTCTGAGAAGCTTTGCGTTATCTCTCTGGTGCAGGCCTATGCTCGGCTCGTCGAGGATATAAAGAACACCCATAAGGGATGAACCTATCTGCGTTGCAAGGCGGATTCTCTGCGCTTCGCCGCCCGAAAGCGTTGCCGAGGGGCGGGCGAGTGTCAGATAGTCAAGACCTACGCTTGAGAGGAAATCGAGTCTGCTTCGTATTTCTTTTATAATCTGCTCGGCAATCATCATATCACGCTCGCCGAGGCTGAGTGAATCGAGAAATGCAATTTCGTCATTGATTGATTTGTTGGTGAATTCGTCAATGTTGATGCCGCCAACGGTAACGCCGAGAGATTCTTTGCGCAGCCTTGCGCCGCCGCAACAGGGGCATTTGATGCTTGACATATATGATTCAATCTCTGCTCTTGAGAACTCGCTCGTGGTTTCGCGGTATCTTCTTTCAAGATTGTTGATGATGCCCTCGAAATCGGTCATATATGTGCCGCTTCCGTATTCGCTTCGGCGTTCAAGCTTTATTTTCTTGCCGCCCGTGCCGTAAAAAACAACATCTTTCGCTTTCTTTGAGAGGTCTTTGAACGGAGTATCAAGCGAAAAATCATATGCATTGGCAAGTCCTTCGTAATACATCTGAGCGATTGTGCCGCCGTCTGCGCTGCTCCAGCCGCTCGCCTGAATAGCTCCTTCTTTTATTGAAAGTTCAGGATTCGGCACAACAAGCTTCGGGTCAACCTTCATAAGCACGCTCAGACCTGAGCATTCGGGGCAGGCGCCGAATGGATTGTTGAACGAAAACGAACGGGGTTCAAGCTCTTCGATGCTCACTCCGTGTTCTGGGCAGGCGTAGTTGAGAGAAAAAAGCTGTTCTTCGCCGCCGATAACATCAATCAAAAGCAACCCCTCGGTGAGGTTTGTTGCGGTTTCGATTGAATCTGCAAGCCTTGAACGGATGCCGTCTTTGATAACAAGGCGGTCAACAACAACCTCAATGTTGTGTTTTATATTTTTTTCAAGCTTGATTTCTTCTGAAAGGTCATAGATGATTCCGTCGATTCTGACCCTTGCGAAACCGCTTTTGCGGATATGGTCAAGCTCTTTCACATATTCGCCTTTTTTGCCTCTTGCGATGGGCGCCATAACCTGAATTTTTGTTCCTTCTTCAAGAGCGAGAACCTGAGTTGTTATGTCGTCAACGGTCTGACGGCTTATTTCTCTTCCGCATTCGGGGCAGTGGGGAATGCCGATTCTTGCATAAAGAAGGCGCAGATAATCGTAAATCTCCGTTACCGTGCCAACGGTTGAACGGGGATTTTTTGATGTTGTTTTCTGGTCGATGGAGATAGCGGGTGAAAGCCCTTCGATGCTTTCGATGTTGGGCTTTTCCATCTGACCGAGAAACTGCCTTGCATAGGATGAGAGAGATTCAACGTATCTTCTCTGACCCTCCGCATATATCGTATCAAATGCGAGCGACGATTTGCCCGAACCCGAAAGACCCGTGAAAACAACAAGCTTGTCACGGGGAATTGATATATCAACGTTTTTAAGGTTATGCTCTTTTGCACCCTTGACGGTAAGATATTTAACAGCCATTTATTTACCTCTTCTGAGTTTTTCGATTTTATCGCGAAGATAAGCCGCGTGTTCAAATTCAAGAATTTTTGCCGCCGATTTCATTTCGGCAGTGAGTTTTATAATCATTGCTTCCCGCTCTTTTTTGCTCATCTTCGAAATTGATTTTTCTTCATCGCCCTTGGCGGAAATTTCGATTATTTCGTGAACATCTTTAACGATTGTTTGCGGAACGATGCCGTTTTCTTCGTTGTATTTCATCTGCTTTTGCCTTCTGCGTTCGGTTTCGGTTATTGCTCTTTCCATTGAAGGCGTTACGCAATCGGCATACATAATAACCGTGCCCTGAGCGTTTCGTGCAGCTCTGCCGATGGTCTGCACAAGCGATGTTTCAGAGCGGAGGAAACCTTCTTTATCGGCATCGAGAATTGCAACGAGAGAGACCTCGGGTATATCAAGACCTTCGCGCAGAAGGTTGATGCCAATGAGCACATCGAATTCTCCGAGACGAAGGTCGCGGATGATTTCCATTCTTTCTATCGTATCAATATCGTGATGCATATAGCGCACTTTGATATCAAGGTTTTCAAGGTAATCCGTCAGGTCTTCAGCCATGCGCTTTGTAAGCGTTGTTACAAGCACTCTTTCGCCCTTTGCGGTGCGGATGTTGATTTCGCTCACAAGGTCGTCAATCTGACCTTCGATGGGCCTTACGGATATTTCGGGGTCAAGCAGACCCGTAGGCCTGATAACCTGTTCTGCGATATGTGCGCTTTTTTCTTTTTCGAGCTCACCGGGAGTTGCGCTCACAAATATTTTCTGCCCTGTTCTTTCATAAAATTCATCAAAGGTCAGAGGTCTGTTGTCAAATGCGGACGGCAGACGGAAGCCGAAGTTGATGAGGCTTTCTTTTCTTGCTCTGTCTCCGCCGTACATTGCTCTTACCTGAGGCAGAGTAACGTGTGATTCATCAACAAACAGCAGAAAATCATCGGGAAAATAGTTGAGAAGCGTAAACGGAGCTGAGCCTGCAGGCCTGCCCGACATAACTCTTGAATAGTTTTCGATTCCCTTGCAGAAACCTGTTTCACGAAGCATTTCAATATCGTATTCCGTTCTTTGCCTTATACGCTGAGCTTCGAGAAGCTTGCCGTTTTCCTGAAAATATTTTTCGCGTTCAAGCATTTCCTCAAAAATATATTTGATTGAACGCTCCATTTTATCGGGAGCAATAACATAATGCGATGCGGGGTAGATTGCTGCGTGTGAGAGCACGCTTTTAACCTGACCCGTCAGCGCGTTGATTTCGCTTATTCTGTCGATTTCATCGCCGAAAAATTCAACTCTTATTCCGTTTTCGTTTGAATAAACGGGGAATATTTCAACAACGTCGCCCCTTACTCTGAATTT
>JAZLBI010000158.1:0-16808 GCA_045613625.1 Acutalibacteraceae bacterium
CGCTCCATTCGATTATGAGGCAACCGCCCGCATCAAGATAATCAAAATATCCCGTTGAATAAAGATCGTCCCAACCCGAAATACGGTACATATCAAAATGATACAGCGTTCTTTTTTCTCCCCTGTATTCATTCACAAGAGCAAAAGTGGGGCTGCTTACATCGCAATGAATGCCCATTCCCCTTGCAAAACCTCTTGTGAAAGCGGTTTTTCCTGCTCCAAGGTCGCCAAACATTGCAATAACCGAACCGTCTTTAACGGTTTTGCCAAGCATTTCGCCGATTTTTTCGGTTTCTGCCGGGCTGTTAGTTTTATAAATCATAATACTTATCCTTCAAATCTTTCAACAAGCGCATTAACCATCTGAGGAACATCGGTAATAATTCCGTCAACCCCGAACTGAAGAAGCTTGTTTACGGTTTCAGGCTTATTAACAGTCCATACGTTAACCTTTATCCCGTTTTCGTGAAGCTTTTTAACATATTTTTTTGTAACTGCAAAATAATGAGGATGAAGGTAATCCGCTTTTATCTTCTTTGCAAATTCAACATATCCGAAAAACATATTTGTATAGAAATGAGTTTTGTTCGGTGCATACAGATAGCCTGTTTTGCACTCGGGATCAACATTTTTGCATTCAACAAGAACATTCTCATCAAAACTCGAAATAAGAAGCTTATCAAAAAGCCCGTGTGCCTTAACCGCTTCAATTGTTTTTGCAACAATTTCCATATTGCCGTCAAGAGGAGGTTTGATTTCGATATTCATTATTTCGATATCAGCTGTTTCGCAAAGCGAAAGAAATTCTTCAAGAGTGGGAAGCGTTGTTCCTTTGAACTTTTCGTGGAAGTATGAACCGAAATCGTATTTGCGAAGCTCATCAAGGGTCAGATCTTTAACATTACCGTTTCCGGTTGATGTTTCATCGATTGTGTAGTTATGGCATATAACGGGAACGCCGTCAGCGGTGAGGTGAATATCGGTTTCAAAACCGTCAACACCGATTTCTATTGATTTTTTAAAAGCCGGGAGCGTATTTTGGGGGGCTTCTCTGTTGGCGCCTCTGTGCGAAATAACTTTACATTTTGCCATTTTTGTCACCTTTCGTAAATTTACTCTGTTTATAAGTTTAACAGAATATGTATTATATTGCAAGTTATTTTTATATTGATATCTTTACTTGACTTTGAATTGAACAAATGATAAGATAAATTTATATTTAAACAAAGGGTGATTATCTATGTATATGGAAAAATATGAATTCTGGTTTGTTGTGGGAAGCCAGTTCCTTTACGGCCCAGAGGTGCTTGATACCGTTGCTGCAAGAGCAGCTGAAATGGCTGATAAAATGAACGCAAGCGGGCTTCTTCCTTGCAAGGTTGTTTACAAAGTAACCGCAAAAACATCAGAAGAAATCAGCGATGTTGTTAAAGAAGCAAATTACGACGATAAGTGTGCAGGTATCATCACCTGGATGCACACCTTCTCCCCTTCAAAAATGTGGCTCAACGGTCTTAAAAATCTTCAGAAGCCCTACTGCCATTTTGCAACTCAGTATAACAGAGACATTCCCAACGAAGAAATCGATATGGATTTTATGAATCTCAATCAGGCTGCTCACGGTGACAGAGAGCACGGATTCATTGCCGCAAGGCTTCGCACTCCCCGCAAGGTTATTATGGGATATTGGCAGGATGAAAAAGTTCTCGGTGAACTTGGCAAATGGATGCGTTCCGCAGTCGGCGCCGCTTTCTCCAAAACCCTCAAAGTTATGCGTTTCGGCGATAATATGAGAAATGTTGCCGTTACCGAAGGCGACAAGGTCGGTGTTCAGGAAGTTCTCGGCTGGGAGGTCAACACATGGCCCGTCGGCACTCTTGTTGAATATATCAACGCCGTAAGCGACGCTGAAGTTGATGCTCTTATGGCTGAATATGCAGAAAAATATGATTTTGCAACGGATAATCTTGACGCTGTGCGTTATCAGGCAAAAGAAGAAATCGCAATGAAGAAAATGCTTGATGAACAGGGCTGCAAAGCATACACAAACACGTTTGAAGACCTCTACGGAATGGAGCAGCTTCCCGGTCTTGCAAGCCAAAGACTTATGGAGCAAGGCTACGGCTACGGCGGCGAAGGCGACTGGAAAGTTTCTGCAATGACGGCAGTTATGAAGGCAATGACCGAAGGCATGAGCGGCGGCACAGCATTTATGGAAGACTATACATATAACCTTGCTCCCGGAGCAGAATATTCGCTCGGCGCACATATGCTTGAAGTCTGCCCCACTCTTGCGGCTGACAAGCCCCGAATTGAAGTTCATCCCCTCGGCATCGGAAACAGAAATGACCCCGCAAGACTTGTTTTTGAAGGCAAGGCAGGCAGTGCTGTTGTGGTCAGCCTTGTTGATATGGGCGGCAGACTGAGAATGATTTGCCAGGATATCGAATGCGTAAAGCCCATTCTTCCCATGCCTAATCTTCCCGTTGCAAGAGTTATGTGGAGAGCAATGCCTGACCTTTGCACAGGCGCAAAATGCTGGATTATCGCTGGCGGCGCACATCACACCGTTCTTTCATATGACGCAGATGCAGAGATGCTCCGTGATTTTGCCAGAATGATGGATATTGAATTTGTTCATATCAACAAGAACACAACACCCGAAGGTCTTGAAAACGAACTTTTCCTCAATGATCTTGCAAGAAAACTCAAATAAAAAAAAATTACGGCGTGACACAAGTCACGCCGTCTTTTTTTATGCATTTTTTTCAAGTTTGTATCGTTTTGCTCTTTCGAATTCTTCTGCGGTTCCGTAACCGAGCTCAAGATTTTTCTCTATAAGCTTCACTATTTCGGAATGAAGCTTTTCATTTGCCTGCTGAACAGTCATACCCTTTGTTGAAAAAGGTTCACCGATTCTTGAGCAAAGCGTTTTGCTTCTGAATTTATACTCACCGGTAACTGCAACGGGCACAATCATCGCTTCGTTTTTGCAAGCAAGAGACGCCGCTCCGTATTTGAATTCACCAATAAGATTATTCGTTTTATTTCTTGTTCCTTCAGGGAATATTCCAAGCGCACCGCCGTTTGAAAGAACGACATTTGCCGATGATTTTGCATCATCATCGTGTCCGTTACGGTTAACGCATATACAGCCTGTAAGTTTGAAAAACCAAGCAAATTTACCCTTGAAATACTCAGATTTCGCCATATAGTTTATAGGTCTGTGGGTTGCAAGCGCCGCAAGGCACTGATCCAAAACATGTTTGTGGTTACTGCATACAACAACAGCGCCCTTCTTGGGGATATTCCCCTTTCCGAACACTTTCGGGCTGTAATAAAGACGAAACACAAGCAAAAGAAACGGAGCAAGAAGACGATAACCCCATGTTATAGGTTTTTTCGCCATCAGCAAACTGCCTCCTTTGCGCTGTCTTTCTGAAGCTTCATAAAATCAATCTTATTGTAGGCTGTTTTGGGAAGAATGTCAACGAATTCATACTTATAAGGCACACTGTAATGCATAAGCTTCTTTTTGCAATATGCACGGATTTCTTCTTCTGTTTCTTTGCTTTTCTCTTTGCCGTTTTTAAGAACAATAAATGCCTTCGCAACCTCTTTTTTATACTGATGAGGTATAGAAACAACAACGCACTTATCAACAAAATCAAGCTCTTCAACAACCTGCTCAATCTGGGTCGGATAAACATTGAAGCCTGATGTTATCATCATACGTTTTATTCTGAGTTTATAGTGAACAAAGCCCTCGCTGTCTATTGACGCCATATCACCCGTATGAAGCCATACTTTTCCGTCAGCATGAGTGCGAAGAACATTTTCTGTTTCTTCAGGATTGTTTCTGTAGCCGATCATAACGGTAGGACCGCTGATGCAAAGTTCGCCATCCTCACCGGCGGGAAGAACATTAACCGTGCCGGGCTCAACAACACACATTTCGGTTCCGATAAGCGGTTTACCGATTGTTCTTGACTTATAATTTTCACCAACGGAAAGGCTCAGCGCTGCAAGACCTTCAGTCATACCGTAGCCTTCGCATATTTTTATTTTCGAATTGTGAGCGGCAAGAAAATCATTTACGCTCTTTTCAAGCTTTTCGGGCAAAGTATCGCCGCCGCTTACAGCATATTTAAGGAACGAGAAATCAAGTTTATCTGCACCCTTTGCTTTAAGCAATGCATCATAAAGGGTCGGAACTCCGAAAATCATTGTGGGCTTGTTTTTCTTAAGTATTCCTGCAAACTTCTTTGCATCAAACTGAGGAATAAGAACAGAACACGCACCGAAGCAGAACGAAACATGAACACATACACCCAGACCGAAGCCGTGAAAAATCGGCAGAATTGCAAGTATTTTATCTCCGGCGCTTACATCTCTGAGTGTAAGCACAGCCTGAATGCCGAATGAATTGAAGTTGCGGTTTGAAAGCATTATATCCTTGGGTGTTCCGGTTGTTCCGCCGCTGTGAAGAATAATTGCAACATCTCTGTTTTCTTCTTCGCTCGGAATATATTCGGAAACTGTTTTGGAATTTTTCATAAATTCCGCCCAGGAAATATATCTTTTATCTGATTTGTCATATTTATAGTTCTTTATGCATTTGAGTGCGTAAAGCACCTTCATAACAGAAGGCATTGAATCGCCTGCTGACGCAAAAATAACCGTTCTGAGCGAAGTTTCATCAATGATATTTGCAATTTTCTGAGCGCAGATATCAACGCAAAGCAGAACCTTGCTGTCAACTCTGTTTATATGATTTTTTATTTCTTCCTGAGCAGAAAGCGGATGAAGAATATTAACAACCGCGCCGATTCTGTTCAGCGCATAGATGCTTATAACAGCCTCGGGAGTGTTCGGCATAACAACAGTTACAATCTCGCCCTTGCGAACACCCGCAGCATAATACGCACCTGAAACATCCTCAATTTTCTTGATAAGACCTGCATAGGTGCATTTTGTTCCGAAATATTCATATGCCAAAGAATCGGAAAGATTTTCTGCAGACATCTTCAGCATTCCGAACATTGAAACATTCGGAACTTCAAAACCTTCAGCAAAACTGCTGTTTTCATACTTTAAAAACGGATTCACTTTTAACTTACTCATTTTTACCTCTCATAATATATTAATATTTTATCTCATACCTTTAACTGCAATAACCGCACCTACAGCCAAAAACGCAAAAACCGATGCTGCAGCAACATATTTTTTGGGGATGTATTTTTTTGATAATCTTTCTTTCATTATCAGCTCCGCCAAACGTTCTTTATCTTCTTTCGAAAGCGAAACAGAGCCCATCAATCTCACATATTCTTTTATACCGTAATCAATCACTCGGATCCCTCCGTTTCAAATATTTTTTTAAGAATTTCTCTGCCCTTCTGGAGACGCTTTTTTACCGCATCGTTACTTATGCCTATTATTTCCGAAATTTCACGGGTTTTATAACCTTCGATATAATGAAGCGTCATAACAATTTTATATTTAGCGGGCAAATTCATTATCATTTCAAACAATTCGCAATCATTCTCGCGTATCCCTATATTTTTCACTTCATCAATATTGATTGCATCTCTTCTCATTCGGAACAAAAGCATATTTTTGCTTATATTTGCCGAAACCTTTATCAACCACGCTTTTTTATGCTCATCGCTTTCAAATTCAGGCGCTTTTGTGAGATATTTCAAAAAAGTTTCCTGAAGCGCATCCTCAGCATCATCACGGTTACCCAAAATACAATAAGATACTCTGAAAATCAACGTGCTGTATTTATCAACAAGTTCTTTGATTTCAACATCCGATTTATTTGGCTTTTTTTTCAAATCTCCGAGCACCTCCTTCGCGACAATACCCATTAAAAATACAATTCAGAAAGGCAAAAAGTGAATTCTATTTTATTAACATTTTGTGAACTTTTGATTTTTCATAAAAAGCGGCACAGCCGAAGCCGTGCCGCCAACAAATTTTTCATCAGTGTGTGAGGAAGAACATTGCACCGAAGAGGATTGAAATAACCCATGTTCCGATTGAAACTTCCTTGATTTTGCCTGTGAATACTTTAATAAAGATGTGTGAAATGAGACCGAATGCAATACCGTATGAGATGTTGTAAGTGAAGGGCATCATTGTAAGAGTAAGGAATGCAGGAAGAGCGATTGCGGGGTCATCCCATTTGATATCCTTAACGCAGCCTATCATAAGAATACCTACATAGATAAGCGCTGCGGAATATGCTGCCGAAGGAATGAGAGCCGCAACAGGAGAAAGGAAAAGAGCAACGGTAAAGAGACCTGCTGTAACAAGTGATGAAAGGCCTGTTCTTCCGCCAACGGCAACACCTGCTGAAGATTCAACAAAAGTTGTTACGGTCGATGTGCCGCAAACAGCGCCTGTGCAAGTTGCAACAGCATCTGCAAGCATAGCTTTATTCATATTGGGAACTTCCGTTGTTCCGTCCGGCTTTTTAATGAGCATATTGCCGCCTCTGCAAGCGCCGTAAAGAGTGCCGATTGTGTCAAACATATCAACCATGCAGAAAGCAAGAGCGGTTGTTATGAACGCAATCACAAGGCTGGCTTTTGAGTTGCCGTCTTTTGCAAGATATGCCGAGAAATCAAAACCTTCTGTGAACACTTTGCCGAATGTTTCTCTGCCGAAAGCTTTGAATGATTCGATGGGATTGAGTGATATTCCGTCAAAAAATCCTGCATAAAACTCAGGAATTGTAAGTCCGAGAAGATAATAAACAGCGGTACCGCCGAGAATACCGATAAGGATTGCACCCTTGATTTTACGCTTTGACATTACGCCGATTGCAATAAGAGTGAATATTGTAACGAGCATAGGCATAATGCTTGCCCATGTTGCAGTGCCGAGAAGGTTGAAGGATGCAAGGTTAACACCTGTTGAAGGATCCTTTACAACTACGCCTGAATTCTGAAAACCGAGAAATGCAATGAAAAGACCGATACCCGCAGGAACAGCTTTTTTAACAGACTCGGGAATTGCTTCAAAAATAATTTTACGAAGGCCTGTAACAGTAAGGATTACAAACAGAAGACCGTCTGCGAGAACAAACAAAAGAGCATTTGCAAAACTGAAACCGAGACCCATACATACTGTGTAAACAAAGAATGCATTGAGACCCATACCGGGAGCCTGAGCCAAAGGAAGATTAGCCATAAGACCTATGAGAATTGTTCCGATAATTGCAGGAACAGCCGTTGCGATATATGCCGCACCGAACGAAACGCCGTCGAGAGCTTCAAACATTCCGGGATTTACCATCAGAATATAAGCCATAGCCATAAAGGTGGTTATACCTGCGATAATTTCCGTTTTCACATTGGTCTTGTTTTTTGAAAGACCGAAGAATTTTTCCATAGGAAATTCCCTCCTTATTCAATATGCTATGATTATAGCATAACCACAAGATATTGACAATATTTTTCTTTAATTTTTATAAATTTCATAGATATTGCTCATCGGGCCTGTCTGTTTCTTCGGGAATATCAATATCGTAAATATCGTTGACTGATATAACCGTTCCGTCTGTCGTTATAATTTCACGGTTGAAAGTATCGATTTTTTTGATTTTTACTTTTCGTGTTATATATACACCCCCGCTCTTCTTCCCGTCTGAAACAAAAAAACTGATTTTTATTTCTTTGTTTTCAGGCAAACGCTTCATAATTATCTGAATCTTTTCGTTTATACGCTGTTTTTCATATTCATCAAGCTCCGTTTTCGCATCGGTCAGCCTTGCGGTTTCCTGCAAAGCCTCATCGTGACCCGAAAGCGCCGCAAACGGGCTGAACTGCGCTGCACGGTCACGGAGCGACATAGGTGCACGGATTTTTGATATATGATGAGGAAGGTTTATTATTCCGCTGTATTTATTATCGCCATTCATTTTATGCCTTATGCCCTCCGATTTGTCTGTTTCTTTCCATTGCGGTTGCGCCCTCTTTGAAATTCATTCCCTTGAGAACGGCATTTTTTCCGTATTTATTCTTTATATTTATCAGAGCATCCTGCATTCTCCGCTCTTTTTCAAGCTTATAATCATCCTCTTTACGCCTGCGCTCCTTCTCCTCATAATCCTCAAAAAAACTAAGTTGCTCAGGCTGAGGTGTGTTATCAACGGTGTTTTCAGGAACAACACGGCAAGCTGTGATGTTTATTCTTCTGATAAGCAGATTTTTCTCTGTTATTCTTTCAAACAGCTCGGTTGCCGCATTGATTATCAATCTTGAAGAAGCGGTTTTTCTTTCAATATTCTCTGTTCCCCTCGAATGTTTCGGAACCTTTCTGCCATAAAAATCCGTTTTTATTTCGCCGTCATAGGCTCTGCGGCGGTTTTCATCAGTCAGATTTTCAATATCATAGCCTATAACGAGCACAAGTTGATCGGTAACAAGCTTTTTGCCCGCAAGATCAAGAGAAAGGTTATCCGCCATTTCACGAACTATAAGTCTGGCTTCTTCGAATTTATAAGGTTTTTGAAGCACCTGACCCGTACTGACACTGTTTGTTTCGGGTTTATATGCTTTTATATCCGCGATACTGCAAGGCTCCCATCCCCAGGCGTGGTCAATAAGAAGCTCGGCATTAACGCCAAAAAGCTTATAGAGCAGAATTTCATTATCGAGCGAACACCGCGCAACATCACCCATTGTATAAATCCCGTACTCCTCTAATTTTTCGGATATTCCCCTGCCCACACGCCAGAAATCCCTTATCGGTCTGTGATTCCAGAGCGTTTCACGATAGGTCATTTCGTCAAGCTGAGCGATTCTCACGCCGTATTCATCGGCGGGAATATGCTTTGCGGTTATATCCATTGCAACCTTACAAAGATAAAGATTTGTTCCTATACCCGCAGTTGCCGTAACACCCGTTTCGGCAAGCACCTCCTTAACAAGCATCTGCGCAAATTCATAAGCGGTCATCCCCCTTGCTCTGAGATATGCCGTTGCATCGATAAACACCTCATCAATACTGTAAGGATGGATATCTTCGGGGGCAACGTGCTTGAGATAGACATCGTATATGCGTGCGCTGTATTCAATATAAAGAGCCATTCTCGGCGGTGCAACAATATAATCAATAGCGAGTGACGGATTTGCTCTGAGCTCGTTATCATCATAGGATGAACCCGTGAATTTTCTTTGAGGCGCATTCATTTTTCGCTGTGCATTGGCAATTCTCACCTGCTGAATCAGCTCAAACATTCTTGCTCTGCCCGATATACCGTAGCTTTTAAGGCTCGGCGAAACAGCAAGACAGATTGTTTTTTCTGTTCTTGACGGGTCGGCAACAACAAGATTGGTCGTGAGCGGGTCAAGCCCTCTCTCCATAGCCTCAACGCTTGCATAAAAGGATTTGAGGTCAATGGCTATATACACTTTTTCTTCAGCCATTTCCTCACCTCCAAAGCAAGCTGATGTATTTATTATATCACCTCAAAATTCATTTTTCAATAGTTTTTCGAACATTTGTTTGGAAAGTTGTGTAAAAAAAGCTTGCAAAGGAAATTTCCAATGCAAGCTGTTTATATTATACAAGATCTTTATACTGATAGCATCTTACATAATCCACTTTAAAATCTGCCGGCCAGTTTTCTTCGGGTGTTTTCCAGATTTCGCCCGTTCCGTGTCTGTCTGAGCTCTGAACGCCGTTTTCGCCCGCAAATTCGCAGGAAAGAAGAAGATATTCGGGATTCTTTGAAACTCCGCCCGTTGATGTTCTTCCCGTTTCAACACCGTTTATATAGAAAATATATTCATTCTCGTTCCACTCAACGCCGTAGGTGTTATATTCTTCATAGGGGTTGTTCTCTACGAACATCTTGCCCACGGCTTCTCCGTGATGAGTCTTCTCGTCGTAACCGTCATAGTGAATTCCCGTTGAAATGGCATCGTTACCCCACCAATGGTCTTTATAATAGAACGACTCGAAAACGTCAACTTCGGTTCCGTCTTCGCCCGAATTATTTACATTATAAACGCCCTCGTTCATCATCCAGAAAGCGCTCCACATACCCGTTGCGGCGGGAAGGATACAACGCACTTCATAGTAGCCGTAAGTTTGCTCATACTTGCCTCTGGTTGTTATGCAGCCTGTATACCAGCCGGGTTTGTATTCAATATCAATACTTGAATCCTCATAGTAATTCGGAAGAGGTTCTTCAAGATATTCTGATCTGATAACAAGATTTCCGTCTTTTACGCTGACCATATCCTCATGCCAATAACCACCCTTGCGGTCTGAAATCCACCAGGAAAAGCCCCATTTTGATGTATCAAGCTCTTCGCCGTCGAATTCATCGCTCCACACGAGAACAAAATCTTCTTCAACATTTATCGTTTTTCCCTGAGGAATTTTGCCGAGATCAAGCATGCCGGGAAGCTGAGGATTGATTGCCATAAGAATAGCTATAAATATTTTGAGAAGAGATTTTAACACAATACCGCTCCTTTTTTCAATTCAGATTTTACGCAAGCTCTTTTGCAAGAAGTTTGATCTGTTCAATATTTTCTTCTTTCACTCCTGAATGGATCGTAACAGTATTCTGCGCATATTCAATACCCTTGCTGTTATCAAGCATCTTGGCAATCTTCTTTGCAACAAGAGGTGCCCAGGTTCCGTTTTCAACAATACCAACTTTACGGTTCTGATAGTTACGCTCTGTCAGTTCATTGATAAATTCTCTCATAAACGGGAAAATATCTCCGTTATAGGTTGTTGATGCGAGAACGATTTTGCCGTAACGGAAGGCATCTTCAACAGCTTCAGCCATATCACAGCGTGCGAGGTCATTGACCGCAACCTTGGGGCAACCGTTTAACTCAAGCTCTTTTGCAAGAAGTTCTACAGCCTTCTTCGTGTTGCCGTAAACAGAAGTATAGCAAATAACAACGCCTTCGCTTTCAACACCGTATGATGACCAGGTATTATATAAATCAAGGTAATAACCGAGATTTTCATTGAGAATCGGGCCGTGAAGAGGACAGATTGTTTCAACTTCAAGACCGCCGAGTTTCTTGAGAACAGCCTGAACCTGAACACCGTATTTGCCGACTATGCCGAAGTAATATCTTCTTGCTTCGCAAGCCCAGTCCTCATCAGCATCAAGTGCACCGAATTTGCCGAATGCATCAGCCGAGAAGAGCACCTTTGCATAGCTGTCATAAGTCATAATAACCTCGGGCCAATGCACCATAGGAGCTGTGCAGAAGGTTAATTCGTGCTTGCCGAGCGAAAGCTTATCGCCATCTTTAACTACAAGTCTGTTTTCTGCATAATCAACACCGAAAAACTTTTTCATCATCACAAAAGCTTTATCTGTTGCAACAACAATTGCATCGGGATAAGCTTCAGTGAATTTGGTTATGTTTGCGGAATGATCGGGCTCCATATGCTGAACGATAAGATAATCGGGAACTTTTTCGCCGAGAACACCCTTTATGTTACCGAGCCATTCATCGCCGAACGCGGCGTCAACGGTATCAAAAACCGCAATTTTTTCATCTTCAACAACATATGAGTTATACGCCATACCTTCAGGCACAATATACTGCCCCTCAAACAAATCAATCTCTCTGTCGTTTACACCAACATATTTAACATCTTTGGTTACCATAATAAATCTCCTTAATCTGAAATACATTTTAATTATATCAAACACAATCAAATATATCAAGACTGATTTAAAAGGAAATCCCTGCAACATTTCTGCTGCAGGGACTTGATTTTATTAAAGGTTATAGTACTTATCAAACTCTGCGGGATGAGGAATAGCTGAAAGCTGAGCACACTCTTCACGCTTGCCTTTGATGAAGTTCTTGATAAGCTCTTCGGGGAATACTCCGCCTTCGGTAAGGAATGAGTAATCTGCTTCAAGTGCATCAAGAGCTTCGGGAAGCGATGTGGGAAGATGTGAAAGCTTTGCCTTTTCTTCATCGCTGAGATGATAAAGGTTAACATCGTAGGGACCCCAACCGTTTGCGTGAGGATCAATCTTATTCTTAACACCGTCAAGACCTGCCATAAGAATAGCTGCATAGCAGAAATAGGGGTTGCAGGTTGCATCGGGGTTACGAAGCTCAAATCTGCGCTTATCAGGGCTCTTTGCATAAGCGGGAATACGGATAACCGCGCTTCTGTTTGAAGTTGCATAACCAACGGTTACAGGAGCTTCAAAGCCGGGAATAAGGCGCTTGAATGAGTTTGTGCTGGGGTTTGTGATAGCGCAGAGAGCGCCGATATGTTTGAGAAGACCGCCCATAAAATAATGAGCTGTTTCGCTGAGGTGTGAATATCCGTTATCGTCTGAGAACACGGGTTCGCCATCCTTGAAAAGAAGCATATGAACGTGCATACCGCTGCCTGCTTCGCCGTAGATGGGCTTGGGCATAAATGTTGCGGTTTTGCCGTATTTGAGAGCTGTGTTGTGGATGATATATTTGATCATCATTGAAGCATCTGCCATATGAACAACTTCGCCGAGCTGAGGCTCGATTTCATACTGACCCGATGCTGCAACTTCGGGATGATGATAGTTGATTTCAATGCCTGCATCCTTCATATGCATGCACATTTCGCTGCGGCATTCATAGGAGGTGTCAAAGGGTTTTGCAATGTGATAGTTCTTCTGCTTTGCAACAACAACGCCTTTGCCTTCAACATCAGAATTCCAGTATGACTGTTTTGCATCCACTGTAGCGCCGATATATCTGCCTTCAACGCACCATGTAACATCGTCAAAGAGATAGAATTCAAATTCGGGAAGAATCTTCATTTCATCTGCAACACCGCTGTTTTTCATATATTCAACAGCAGCCTTGATGATGTTTCTGGGATACTGAGCAAGAGGTCTGTTTTCAGGTGAATCAATGATCATCGCATTACCTGTCATTGAAAGAGTTGCGATTTCACAGAAGGGGTCAATAACAGCTGTGTCGGGATCGGGAATAAACACCATATCGCTCTTTTCAACAACTGCATAGCCATAGTTTGAAGCATCAAAACCGATGCCGCTCTTCATTGTGTCTTCTGAAAAATTCTCTGCAGGAATTGTTACATGACGATACTGACCGTTGATATCAACCATCTTGAAGTCAACCATCTTGATATCGTTTTCTTTGATAATTGCAAGAATATCCTGTATGCTTTTTGCCATTTAGGAACACTCCTTTTTATAAAATACAGATGAATTATAACAATATTTTACTTTTTCGTCAATAGCCGACAAACAGATATTGAATATTTTGTTATACCGCCAAAAAGAAACACCTGAGCTTGAATCAGAAAACAAAAAATGCGGCAACAAGCAATGCCGCACGGAATTAAGCAAACTGCACGAAGACTGCCACAGACACTGCCATTAAAAAAGTCCTTGTTATCGGACAGTAAATGTTGTATAATGTGTTTGTAAGGAGTGGTTTATATGGCAAAATCATCAAACCAGAAGCTGAAGCTTCTTTATCTTCTCAGATTTCTTATGGAGAAATCCGACGAAAAGCATCCGCTGAGCACGGCGCAAATCATTGAAGAGCTTGCCCAAAACAATATTTCCGCAGAAAGAAAAAGCATCTATGACGATATCGAATCACTCAGGCTTTTCGGCATAGATGTTATTCAGGTCAAAGGTAAAAACGGCGGATATTATATCGGCGAAAGAGATTTCGAACTCCCCGAACTCAAGTTGCTTGTCGACAGCGTTCAGTCTTCAAAATTTATCACTCAGGATAAAACATATAAGCTCATTCAAAAAATAGAAAGTCTTGCAAGCGTTTATGACGGCCAGCTTCTTCAGCGTCAGGTTTTTGTTACCAACAGAGTCAAAAGCATGAACGAAAGCATATATTATGCCGTTGACGTTATCTCAGATGCAATAACAAACAACAAAAAAATACGCTATCAATACTTTGAATATACAGTTAAAAAAGAAAGACAATTCAGACACGACGGCAAGATTTACGAAGTGAGTCCGTTTTCTCTGATATGGGACGATGAAAACTATTATCTGCTTGCGTGGGATTCGGATGCACAGAAGATGAAGCATTACCGTGTTGACAAAATGTATAAGGTATCCATAACCGATAAAGCACGGGATGCAACGGATGAGTTCAAAAAGGTTGATATGTCTGCATACACAAAAACCGTTTTCGGTATGTTCGGCGGGAATGAGCAAAGCGTTAAACTTCGTTTTTCAAACAGACTCATCGGCGCAGTGCTTGACCGCTTCGGCAGAAACATAATCGTTATTGAAGACGGCAACGAACATTTCACGGTGAACATTAATGTTGCGGTAAGCCCGCAGTTTTTCGGCTGGCTTTTCGGATTCGGAACCGACGCTGAAATACTTTCGCCCGAAAATGTGCGAGAAGAAATGAAAAGACTCACGGCAGGCGTTGCCGAAAAATATAACGGAGGTAAAGAAAAATGATTTATACTCCCCTTACTAAAAAAGCTCTTCTTATATCGTTCAATGCTCATAAAGATCAGGTTGACAAAAGCGGAATGCCTTATGTGTATCATCCTTATGAGGTTGCGCTTCGTATGGACGATGAATATTCAACCTGCACTGCCCTTCTTCACGATGTTGTTGAAGACACTGAAACAACCCTTGATGACCTGAGAAACGAAGGTTTCCCCGAAGAAGTTATCGAAGCGTTATCTTTTATGACGCACAACGACGATACTCCGTATGACGAATATATCAGGAACATCAAAAACAACCCCATCGCGGTCAAGGTGAAGCTTGCCGACCTTGAACACAACAGCACCCCCGAACGTCTCGATAGCATTGACAATAAAATGCTCGAAAGGTTTGAAAAATACAAAAAAGCAAGAGAATTTTTGCTTGATAAATAACATAAAAACACCAAAGAGCGGCTTGTGATCACTGCAAGCCGCTCAAGTTTTATATTTATTGTATATATTACAATGAATCGGGCATTCACATATCAAGCTCCTTATGAATATCCGTTCAGGTCGGAGTAAAGAAGTTAAATCCAAACCCGTAAAAACCTTGTTCACAAACTGCTAACATTTTCAGCGTAGAATGTGCTATTATATAATAAAATTCATCTTATTGTTTTAATGGAGAGATTGCTGTGAAGAAATTATTTTGTTTTATTCTCATAATTACAATTGCTTTGAGTTGTTTTGGCTTTGCCGATTTGGGCAGATCCTTTTCGTCGGATATAATTGCTCACGCTGAAAGCTTTGAAACCGAAAAAGGTGTTCAGGTTGAAATGGCACCGTTTCTCTACAAATCAACGCTCTATCAAATGGAGTTCCCCAGCCATCTGTCTTATGAAATAAAAGAAAAAAGCGATGCGGGTGATTACACCATATCCCGTGAACTCAACGATCTCTCCTATACCTTTGTCTTTCCTGCAGGAACTACAGAAATAGAATGCAAGTTATCTCTCAACGGCGAAAACGATTGGCGTGGTTTTGCTCTTAACGACGCAGATAATCCGTCTTATTGGGCAAAAGATGAGAACGGCGACATTGACTACAGTCAACCGCTGACCTTCAAGCGAATCGAAACAATCGCAGAGCAAGATGAATACGGCGTTCTGTACAGAGATTTTCTGAAAGGACAAAATGTTGAGGGTTTCAAGAATTATGACAAGATTTATTGGAAACTCAACTACATATGCAACGGAGAAGCATTTACAGAATGCTTTGATATAAAGGTTTATGATTATGATAAATCCGAAAAACAAACTCTCAGAACAGTTAACTTCAATGTTGCGGGTCTGCCATTCGGGTTCCTTTCAGGTGACAATGTAATTGAAAATCAAAAGGCGGCAGGCAAATATCTTTCACAAAACGGTTTTGATATTGTTGCCGTTCAGGAGGATTTCGGATACCATAAATATCTTGTTGACGGTATAAGCGGCTTTGAATATACGACCAACCACACGGGCGGTATTCCCGGAGGTGACGGACTTAATATATTCACAAAAAATATGCCTGTTTATAATGAAACACGAGTAAGCTGGAACGAAGCGAGCGGTATTCTTTCAGATGGTTCCGATGAACTCACGCCAAAAGGCTTTGTCTATACTGTTATTGATATCGGCAACGGAATTTATGTTGATTTTTACAATATACACGCAGATGCTTACGGCGGAGAGGGTTCAATCGCCGCAAGAACAAGCCAGTATAAACAACTTGCCGAATTTATACAAGCACGCTCTGCTGAAAATGACAGACCTGTAATTGTGACGGGCGATTTCAACAATTATATGCATACTCACGAAGATGACGGCGCACTTTATAAAACGCTTTATCAGCAATGTGGCTTAAAGGATGCTTGGATAGAATATCACAACGACGGTGACTATTTTGACTTGTACAAGTGGCATATAACAGGTCTTCCTGCCTGGGGTAATTGGGACTCGGTTGAAAGATTCATGTACAAATCCGGCGGCGGTGTAGATGTTGTAGTAAGCGATTTCAGATATGTTGAGGTTACCGACGATAACGGAAATGTTATATCCGACCATTCCTCCGCAGAATGTGATTTTACATTTATAAAAACCACAGACTTTGTTGAAAACACTCAGAGGCTTCAGGCTGCCGAAGTAACGCAAAATAATTTCTTTAACTTTCTTAAGTGGTTTTTTAAGGATTTAATTATGATTTTTTCTGACATAGGCAATCTTCCCGAATTGCTGAAAGAGTTAGTTTAACGGTAATAAGCCGTATAAAACAAATATAAAAAGCCATCCTTGATAGTTTTCAGGATGGCTTTTTTCAACAAAAAA
>JAZLBI010000159.1:0-20037 GCA_045613625.1 Acutalibacteraceae bacterium
CTTCTTCACCTTGAAATCATTCAGGAAAGACTTGAAAGAGAATATGACCTTGACCTTGTAACAACAATACCCAGCGTTATCTATAAAATCAACCTCACCGACGGCTCGATGATTGAGATTGATAACCCCACCCATTATCCCCACCCCGCAACCAACGCAAGCTGCGAAGAACCTTTCACAAACGCTCATATCTATGCTCCCACCGAATATGTGGGAACGATTATGGATTTGTGTCAGGACAGACGAGGCATTTTCAAGAATATGGATTATATAACACCCGAGCGTGTTGATATTCATTATGAACTTCCCCTCAACGAAATCATCTATGACTTCTTCGATTCGCTCAAATCAAGAACAAGGGGCTATGCTTCATTTGACTATGAGGTAACAGACTACAGAAAATCAAACCTTGTTAAACTTGATGTTCTTCTCAACGGCGATGTTGTTGACGCTCTTTCATTCATCATCCATTCCGACAAAGCTTATTCAAAGGCAAGAAAGATTGCCGAAAAGCTCAAGGAGCATATCCCCCGTCAGATGTTTGAAATCCCCATTCAGATCGGCATCGGCGGCAAGATTATTGCCCGTGAAACCGTTAAGGCTATGCGTAAAGACGTTCTTGCAAAATGCTACGGCGGCGATATCACCCGAAAGAAAAAGCTGCTTGAAAAGCAGAAGGAAGGTAAAAAGAGAATGCGCCACTTCGGCACTGTTGAAGTTCCTCAGGAAGCATTTATGGCTGTTCTCAAACTTGACGACAATGACTAAACCCATCGGTTTATATCTTCACATCCCCTTTTGCAACGGCAAATGCCCATATTGCGATTTTTATTCCGTCAGCCTTGAAAACGAAACGGTAACCGCCTATGTCGATTCGCTCTGCCGAGAAATCGATAAGGCAAACGGCGTTTATGACACAGTTTATTTCGGCGGCGGAACACCTTCGCTCATCGGCGCAGAAAACATTTCAAAAATCCTTTCGCATATAAATCGCACTTCAGATTGCGAAGTGACTCTTGAATGCAATCCGTCGGATACGGGCAGTGAGTTTTCAACTTTTGATTTTTCGCTTGTTGCAAAAAGCGGAGTTAACCGCATATCAATGGGTCTGCAGAGCGCAAATGACAATGAAAGAAAAATTCTCGGCAGACGAGGCGGCTGCGAAGATGTTAAAAGAGCAATTGAGCGCGCAAAAAAAGCGGGAATAGACAATATTTCGCTTGACCTTATGCTTGCAATACCCAATCAGACAGCCGAAAGCCTGAAAAAATCGGTTGAATTCTGCAAAAACTCGGGCGCAAAGCATATCAGCGCATATATTCTCAAAATTGAAGAAAACACTCCGTTTTATAAAATCAAAAACACCCTCAGCCTTCCCGACGAGGATGAAACCTGCGATTTATACCTTGAGGCGGTTTCGCTTCTTGAAAAAGCGGGATATAAGCAATATGAAATCTCGAATTTTTCGCTTGAAGGCTTCGAAAGCCGCCATAATCTTAAATATTGGCGAAGCGAAGAATACCTCGGCATCGGCGCGGCGGCGCATTCCTTTGTTAACGGCAAAAGATTTTATTATGAACGCAGCATTGATGGTTTCATAAACGGAAATGAACCGATTTATGACGGCGAAGGCGGCGATGAGGAAGAGTTTATCATGCTTGCACTCCGTCTTTGCGAGGGTTTGAACTTCAATAAATTCAAAAAAAATTTCGGTCATCCTCTGCCCGAAAAAACATTAAAAAAAGCTCTTGAACTTCAGAAACACGGGCTTGTTGCTGTTGACGATAACGGAATCTCAATAACGGCAAACGGTTTTCTTGTTTCAAATTCAATAATAAGCGCATTAATTCAAAATTAAAATAAAGGAGATAATGTTATGAAAAAAACATTAAGCATCATCATCTCGGCAATCATCCTTGTTTCGTCTGTTTTCTCGGTCACCGCTTTTGCGGCAGACAAAACAAGAACAGAAACACTTTTTGAAAAATACAACGAAACAAAAGAAATTGCAGTAACTCTTCAGGCGGGCGATATTCCCCTTTTCGGCGCAAATTCGGATGCTTCAGACACAATCTATATCAAGGATGATATGGCGGCTTACGAATATAACGCAGGTTTCATCAATATCAGAGTTGTTTTTGACGGCGAAGAAATCGTTGCATTCATCCCCTCATTCCCTTATATTCACGTTAAGCTTGAAAGCAAGGCTCTCGGCTCACTTGATATCAGCGGACTTCTTGAAGAGGCTTCAAAGGTAACTCTCGGCGTGCTCAACCATGTTGACACATACGAAGAAGAGCTTGGCGGAATCAAATATACCGTTGAAGAATATAACGACAGAGCTCAGGTCACAAGCAAATTCTATTATCAGAATGATGAGCTTAAAATTCTCAGAGTTGAAGATAAGAAAACATTCTCTGTTCAGAACACATATTTTGACAGCATCAGCTTTGAGGTTGAAGATGATATTTTCGAGCTTCCCTTCATTTCATTTGATTTAACTCCCCTTCTTCAGGGACTTTTCATTGCACTTCTCGGCTCGGTTGCCCTTCCTGTATAATCGAATAAGTTTTAACGGCAGAGAGCTTTTGCTCCCTGCCGTCTTTTTTTTACACCGTTTTCATTCTCAGCTTGAGGTTATCGCTTATCATTGCGATAAATTCGCTGTTGGTGGGTTTGCCTCTCTCGGTCTGAATCGTGTAGCCGAAATATGAGCTTAGGATATCAACATCTCCTCTGTCCCACGCAACCTCAATTGCGTGCCTTATCGCCCTCTCAACTCTCGACGGAGTTGTTTTGAAGGTTTTGGCAACTGTGGGATAAAGAATTTTCGTGACCGAGCTTATCATTTCGCTGTTTGTGACCGAAAGAATGATTGCTTCCCTGAGATACTGATATCCCCTGATATGGGCAGGCACGCCTATCTGATGCATAATCTGCGACACAACAACCTCAAGATCGCCAACGCCTGTGTTTACAATATTCGAATTATGAATATCGGTAAACTGAACTATTCTCTCCGCAAGCATCGAAGGGTCATAGGGCTTAAGAAAATAATAATCCGCTCCGCTGCTGAGCACTTCGCTCTCAAACCGCTGGTTATCCGTGCTTGAAACAACCATCACAATGGGTCTTTTTTCAAGATGCAGCTTATCGATTTCTCTGAGCACTCCGAGCGCATCAAGGCGCGGCATAAATCCGTCCATCAGAAGAACATCGGGTATTTCGCCCTCTCTTATTCTTTCAATAATTCTGCTGCCGTCCTTGATTACGGTTGAAACCTCAAAGCCGTTTGAGCGAAGCGCCGCGGCAAGTTCATGGGATGTTTCGCTCCCATCCTCCGTTATCATTGCTTTCAACATTTTTCTCATGGTAATACCTCCTTTTTCCACGAAGATATTACCATATTTTCCCAATTCTGTCAATGAACTTTTGCCATTTTTTGGCAAATACTTTTCTTCCCGTTTCGACAAATCAGGATGCCAAAAGCTGTTTTTCTGGCGAAAGAGAATCCATTGTGTCGAGCATTCGCTGAGCAAAAACCGCATATCCCTGAGAAGGGTCTGAAATAAACACATGGGTAACGGCTCCAACAAGCATTGAATCCTGAATAATCGGGCTGCCGCTCATTCCCTGAACAATACCGCCCGTTTTTTCAAGCAACACGGGGTCAACGACCTTTATTATCATATTTCTTGAAGATAAATCCGAAGACGGATAAATCTTAACAATCTCAATATCATAATAATGAGGGCCGCTGTCATCAACGGTTGTTATCATCTGCGCCTTACCCGTGCGCACCTCGCTTTCAAGAGCAACGGGAAGCGTTTTTGCCGCAGCGGGCTGAATCAGGCTGCCGAATATGCCCGTATCGTGGTTAACACGAAGGCTGCCGATTACCGAATCTGAAAACACACCGCATAGCTCGCCGGGATTGCCTGCGCTGCTTTTATAGAAGCCGTTAACTCTTGCTCTGACTGCTTCGCCGTTATTGAGCGGCATTATCTTGCCCGTGTCAACATCACAAACACCGTGGCCGAGACCCGCAAACATCCCCGCATTGTTGTCATAAAAGGTTACCGTGCCTATGCCTGCCGAACTGTCACGCACCCAGATGCCCGCTTTATAGCCGCCGTTAACGGATTTTGCGGGTTTAAGCTCAAGTTCAAGCTTTTCGCCTTCTCTCTCAACGCTCAGTTTCAGCTTTTTTCCTTCACTTTGCTCCACCGCATCGGTTAACTGCTGAGAGCTGAGAGCTGTTTTTCCGTTAATATGCGTTATAATATCGCCGCATTTGATGCCTGCTTTCAATGCGGGATCCTGAGAGCCGGCTGCAGTTGTTACGCTGTCAATACCAACAACGATAACACCTTTGGTATAAAGTTTTATTCCGAAAGCATCGCCGCCGGGCGTAACATATCTGCGCTTTGTTACCGTAACCGTTATATCCTTCACGGGAAAGATTTTCAGAGCGGTTATCTGCGATTTATGCCGTTTTTCTCCTTCGCTTCTGAGAGCGGGTTTTGCCTTTGTTTCTTTTATTGAAAAAACCGTGCCGAGCGATGATGCTTCGTTTTGCGCAACGGTTATTTCATCAGGAAAAGCTGATACACCGTAGGCAATAACGCCAAAAACGAATATGCCGAAAATCATCAGCAAAGCTGCCGCAGCTTTAAAAAAACGCTTCATATTCTCACCTCCGTGTTTTCATTCGCTCCGTTTTTCGGAGCACTAATAATTTGCTCAGCATGCGAATTTTTAAACGGCGGATAATTCAGCCGTAAGATTTTTTCACTTTTGCATAAAAATTCAGCCGTCAACTGTTCAATTCGTAAGAAACCAAAGTAAAAAATCAGTTAAAATGACGAAAAAAAATTAGTGACAAATTAGAAATAATATGATATAATGTTTTCACCAAGATATTATTTTGATATTCAGCATTAATTCGGATATAAAGCCAAAGACAAAGAACTCTTCAGTCAAAAGAAGGGTTCTTTGTCTTTTATGTTGACACATACCCCTATAGGGTATATAATACTGTTGAAAGAGAGGTACTGATATGGAAAATCAATGCGCTTGTCAAAAAACAAAACACCGCTCAGACGAAGAATATAAAAACCTCATCAACAGACTCAACAGAATTGAAGGTCAGATTCGCGGTATAAAGGGTATGATAGAAAGAGAGGCATATTGCCCCGATATTCTTGTTCAATCCTCTGCAGTCAGCGCCGCAATGAACGCATTCAACAGAGAGCTTCTCTCAAACCACATAAAAACCTGCGTTGCGGATGATATAAGAAACGGCAACAACGAAACTATAGATGAGCTTCTTTCAACTCTTCAGAAGCTTATGAAATAAGGTGATTTTACGAAACAATATAATATAACTGGTATGAGCTGTGCCGCCTGCAGCGCAAGGGTTGAAAAGGCAGTTTCAAAGCTTGACGGAGTTAAATCCTGCTCGGTCAGTCTGCTGACATACTCAATGGCTGTTGAGGGAACTGCAACGGATAATGAAATAATCCTTGCAGTTGAAAATGCGGGCTACGGTGCATCCCCGAAATCGCAGGAAAAAGAAAAAAACGATACACTTGAAGATAAAGAAACGCCGAAGCTGAAAAAACGACTTTTTGCTTCGCTCGGTTTTCTGATTGTATTAATGTATATATCAATGGGTCACGCAATGCTTGACCTTCCGCTCCCCGATTCGCTTGCATCAAACCCTGTTGCATTGGGAATGCTTCAGCTTCTTCTGACTTTGGCTGTAATGATAATCAACAAAAAATTCTTTATCAGCGGCTTTCAGGGAATAATTCACCGTGCACCGAATATGGATACTCTTGTTGCGCTCGGCTCGGGAGCATCATTCATATGGAGCGTGTATATTCTTTTTGAAATGACGGCATCAGAAAATCCGCATGAATATCTTCATCAATTTTATTTTGAATCGGCGGCAATGATTTTAACGCTGATAACTGTTGGCAAATTGCTCGAAGCCCGCTCAAAGGGCAAAACAACGGATGCAATAAAATCTCTGCTGAATCTTGCGCCGAAAACCGCAACCGTCATAAAAGACGAAAAAGAAATAACTCTGCCCGTTTCTCAGGTTAAAAAAGGAGATGTTTTTGCCGTAAAACCGGGCGAAAGCATACCCGTTGACGGAATTGTTACGGAAGGCTCGGGAGCAGTTGATGAATCTGCTCTGACAGGCGAAAGTCTGCCCGTTGACAAAACCGAGGGTGACAGCGTTTTTGCCGCAACGATAAATCAATCGGGCTATCTCAGATGCGAAGCAACAAAGGTTGGCGAAGACACCACACTTTCGCAGATAATAAAAACCGTCAGCGATGCTGCAGCAACAAAAGCTCCTGTTGCAAAAATGGCAGACAAGGTTTCGGGCATATTCGTGCCGATTGTTATTGCAATTGCAGTTGTTGCGGCTGTGATATGGCTCATTGCGGGCAAAGATTTCGGCTATGCGCTTGCAAGAGGAATTTCAGTTCTCGTTATAAGCTGCCCGTGTGCGCTCGGTCTTGCAACGCCCGTTGCGATTATGGTTGGCAGCGGCAAGGGTGCCAAAAACGGAATTCTTTTCAAAACAGCCGAATCTCTTGAAAACGCAGGCAAAGTCAGCATCGTTGCGCTTGATAAAACCGGAACAATAACCAACGGCACACCCGCTGTTACAGATATTATTCCACTCTGCGCAAGCAAAGATGAACTGTTAAAAGCAGCCTTTTCTCTTGAGAAAAAAAGTGAGCATCCGCTTGCAAAGGCAATTGTTTCTTATGCAACCGAAAATAATATTCCGTTTGAAGAAACCGAAAATTTCAAAGCTCTGCCGGGAAGCGGAGTTACCGCCGTATGCGACAAAAGCAACCTTATCGGCGGGAGCCTGAAATTCATTGAAAGCAAAATAAAAATCGAAAAAACCGAAAAAGAAAAAGCCCTTTCACTCGCTGAAAAAGGCAAAACGCCCCTTCTTTTTGCAAGAGAAGGCGTTCTTCTCGGAATAATCGCCGTTGCAGATACAATTAAAGAAGACAGCCCCGAAGCGATAAAACAGCTTAAGAATATGGGCATTAAAGTTGTTATGCTCACGGGTGATAACGAAAAAACCGCCAACGCAATCGGCAGAATCGCGGGCGTTGACGAGGTTTTTGCAGGTGTTCTGCCCGACGGCAAAGAAGCGGTTATCCGCAAACTTATGAAAAAGGGCAAGGTCGCAATGGTTGGCGACGGCATCAACGATGCGCCCGCACTCACAAGAGCCGACACGGGCATTGCAATCGGAGCTGGAACTGATATTGCAATTGACGCGGCAGATATAGTTCTTATGAAAAGCCGCCTTACGGATGTGCCCGCTGCGATACGTCTTAGCCGTGCAACGCTCCGCAATATAAAACAGAATCTTTTCTGGGCATTTCTTTATAATACACTTGGCATTCCGCTTGCGGCGGGACTTTTCATTCCCGTTTTCGGTTGGGAGCTGAATCCGATGTTCGGTGCGGCGGCAATGAGCCTTTCGAGCTTCTGCGTGGTTTCAAACGCACTCAGGCTGAATATTTTCGGAATATACAATTCAAACAAAGATAAAAAAATAAGAATCAAAACAAAGGAGATAAAAACAATGGAAAAAACTATGAAAATCGAAGGTATGATGTGCCCCCATTGCGAGGCAAGAGTCAAGAAAACGCTTGAAGGCATAGAAGGCGTTGATTTTGCAGATGTTAACCACGAAACAGACACTGCGGTTGTTGCACTCACCGCCGAAATTGCAGACGAGGTGCTCAAAGCGGCAATTGAAGAACAGGGATACACTGTAATTGAAATTAAATAAAAAGAGAAAGCGGTGTCAGACGACACCGCTTATTTCTTTTGCCGCTATTACTGCGGCGTTATATAAATCTTCCTTGCAGGTTCTGATTATTTCATCAAACGGTTTATCGGTTTCGGTTGCGAAATACAGCTCTGTCACACCGAGGCTTTTGATTTTCTCCGCTCCGTTGCCCTTGCTTCCGCAGATTGCGATAACAGTTTTATTCATCTTCGCCGCTCTTTCGGCAACGCCTGAAATAACCTTTCCGTTAACGCTCTGATAATCGAGCCTTCCTTCGCCCGTTATTATCAGATCCGCATCAGCGGCTTTTTTCTCAAATTCTGCAACATCAAGCAGAATATCAATGCCTTTTTCGAGCTTTGCATTGAGGAAAGCAACCGCTCCCGCACCCATTCCGCCCGCCGCACCCGAGCCTTTGATATCGGCAACATCCATCGAACAATCCGCTCTGATTAGCTCTGCCATATGGCGCAGACCTTCGTCAAGACGGATTACCATATCTTCATCCGCACCCTTCTGCGGAGCAAAAACATATGCCGCACCGTTTTCACCGTAAAGCGGGTTTTCAACATCGCAAGCGGCTGTTACGGAAATTTCAATCGAATTTTCGGGAGCTGTTATTTTTGAAACACGGCAAAGCGTGCCGCCCGTCGGCACAAAATCAGCTCCGTTTTCATCAAGGAATCCAAAGCCGAGAGCCGCCGCCATACCCGCGCCGCAATCGTTGGTTGCGCTGCCGCCGAGACCTAGCAGAATGCTTTCTGCTCCGTTTGAAACGGCATCTTTTATAAGCTCACCAACCCCGAAGGTTGTTGCCTTTTCGGGGTTTTTATTTTCCCCCGCAAGCGGAAGGCCTGCGCAAGCCGCCATTTCGATAACAGCGGTTTTGTTTTTCAGCATCAGATATTCAGCTGATATCTTCTCGCCGAAAACTCCGCAGACAAGCGCTTCTTTTATCTCTCCGCCCGCAATTTTCTGCAAACAGGCACAAAGCCCCTCGCCGCCGTCGGCAGCGGGGAGCTTTATTATTTCTGAATCTTTTATTGTTTCGGCAAAAGCCTGCCCGATAATATCGCAAACTTCCTGAGCAGTGAGAGTGCCTTTGAAGCTGTCGGGCGCAACAAGAATTTTCATATTATTCAGCAGAAGCCCTTCTGATATATCTCTTAAAGAATGCAACAGCCGATGCAACGGTGTCAACGGGAATTCTCTCGTTTGTGCCGTGGGTGCAGCGAAGAAGCTCAACGCTTACTCTGTAGGGAGCATAGCGATAGATATTTTCGCAAATCGGCTCATAATAGCAAGCGTCTGTGCCGCCCATAACAAGATAGGGAGCAACGATTGCATCCTTATTATCCTGCTTGATAATTTCTTCCATAATTTTGAAAGCTCTTGAATCCGTTGGCGAGAATTTTGATGCTTCCTTGGCTTTGAGAACTTTAACTTCGATATCCTTGTTTCTGCAAACCTTGCGGATATGCTTTTCAACATCCGCAACCGTTACTCCGGGCATCTGTCTGAAGTTAACGGTTATGCTTGATTTCTGAGGAAGAACGTTTGCCGCAGGGCTGCCCTGAGCCATTGTGACAGCAGTTGTTGTTCTCACAAGGCAAGCGGTGAAAGGAAGCTTTGTCATTCCGAATTTAAGGAGCGGATGAAGATAGTTGAGATTGCACATAACAAGGCGTGCGGGATAGCTGCAGTTTCTGCCGATGTTCGAGAAAAGCTCTTTGACAAAAGGCATAAGCTCCGCCTTGAACTGATTGTTTTCAAGGTCTTTGATAACATTTGCAAGCTCGCCCAGACCCGAATGCACGGGAGGCTGTGAAGAATGGCCGCCCTTTGCGTTAACGGTTATTTCAAAATCGGTGTAGCCCTTTTCGGCAACGCCGATACCAACGAGTTCTTTGTTGTTGAGAACACCCTTGACATTAACGGGGATAATTGCGCCGCCTTCATCAAGCACGCTGTCAAGATGAATGCCTCTGTCTCTGAGAGTATACATTATATTCTTTGCGCCGCCATCTTCAGAAGCAACAACCTCTTCATCCTGACCGAAGAGAAGATAAACATCTCTTTCAGGCTGAAAGCCTTCTTCAAGAAGAGTTTCAACTGCATCCATAACGCCGACAAGATGGTTTTTCATATCAAGAGCGCCTCTGCCCCAGATGAATTCGCCGTCATTATGACCGCTGAAGGGCGCATATGTCCAGTCCTGCTCTGTTCCTTCTGAAATGGGAACAACATCCTGATGGGCAAGAAGAGCAATAGGCTCAAGGTCATCTCTGGTGCCCTTCCAACGATAGATAAGGCTTGCTTCCTGAACAACCTCTTTGGTGAGATTTTTATGGATAAGCGGATATGATTCTTCAAGAAATTTATGGAATTTTTCAAACTGAGTGAAATCGATATCAGCCTTGTCGGGGTAGCTGATTGTGGGGATTGAAATAGCCTTTGAAAGGTTATCCTGAGCTCTTTTTGCATCAACCTTTTCTTCGGTTGCCTTTCCGTAATCCTTCTTTTCGGGAACATAAAGAGCAGCTTTAACAGCCGTTGCGGCCGCAGCAGCACCGATTGCTGCAGGGATTATATATTTTTTGATATTCATACCGATATCTCCTTTTTACATAAAGAATTTTCTCTGCATCCACGCTTTGAAGCGCTTGCTTTTTTCCATAACTGCAAAAAATATTATAAGAGATGCGCAGCAGGCGGTCACGATCAACGAAACAACGGTTTCAAGACCACGGTTATTGAACATATTGATGCATATTTCAACAACAAAGCTCATAACGCTCACCGCACCGAGAACTGCAATTGCGATAACGCTCTTTGTTCTCGGCTTTTTCAGCCAGAAAATGAACAAATTACAGATTGCCCACAACGCAATAACAACGGGCATTATAATCGGATAAAACCAGCCCTTCTCGTCAAACACAGCATAAGAATAACCAAGCAACGCAAGCGCATCAATGCCGAGAGAAACAACGGGTATCTGTTTTTTCCATAAAAACGGAAAAAGAAACCATATCCACGCAAGAGCAAAACCGCCGACTATATAATTAACAATATTGTTTTGAAGAATGAATATATTGAGAATCAAAAGAACAAGATTCGGGATAAGCAAAATCATTGTGATCAGAAACACCAAAAAATTCTTTCTCGTTGATTTCGGGATATCCACAACTTCGGGATAAACAGGCTTTTGATCTTTATCAAATTTTTCTCTCGGATTAATAACGGGGGTATCGCAAAGCGGGCATTCCGCGCAGCTTTTTTCAAGCTCCACGCCGCAGTTTACACAATATGACATCAGCCTTCGCCTCCCAAAATTGAACTTCTGTTGCTTTCGATTTTAACCGGTATTCCGAATTTCACAAGAGTTGTGAAAACCTCACGCTGCACCTTGTTATCCTCATAGATATTTGAAAGGCTCAGTGCGAGCGTATCTTTATAGCTGATTGCGCCGCACCTTGCACTGATTCGCATTGCGGGGCCCATCACCATAGTTGCTTTTTCAACATACTGCTCCATTTCAGGCGGCGTTTTTAAAACGCCAAGGTTTGAAATAAGCGAGCTTGTTGATTTTTCGCCGCCGAAAACATAAATCATTTTTATCGCAAAATCCTTGACAAAAGAAGGGCACACCCGCATAAACGGGTTTCTTTCAATTCCGGCGTTGCCGTGCATCATTGCCTGAAGCTCTTTTTCGTTATTGATATAACGAAGATAAAGCGAAAGCTGCTTTACGATTTCGGGGAAGGTATATTCACCCATATTCGGGTCAATCTGGAAGGAATAGCAAAGCATAAAATTGCGCAGAGTTTCACTGGGGCACAAACTGCGCACATTAACAGGAATCTGCACTCCGACAGGCATTTGCTTTCGCCTGCATTCATCCTTCTGCATATTATACATAACCCACACGAGCACTGCTGCGATATATTCCGTAACAGTCACGCCAAGCTCACGGGCTTTTTCTTTTATTGCGGCAACGGGAATATATCCGGTTGTAACACAATAGCAATGCTTTGGCAGAAGTTTGCCTCTTCTCTGATAGGCATTTTTGAAAATACGCTGCCCCTTTGCTTTTGAATGCGCATATTTAAGATATGCATCCTCACTCTCGCCCGGGCGAGGCTTTTCGTTCAAATCCAAAACGCTCTCACCGCTCGGGATATTCTTGCCCGTAAGGCGAAGATACTCTGCGATAAGCGTCATAAAAAATCTTGTTCCGCCGTAGCCGTCTGTTATAACGTGGTAAAAATCAACGGAAATTCGTTTTTCATAATAATAAACTTTGAAAAGATACCCCTTATTCTCCTTGAATTTAACACGAAGGCAAGGGTTTGCGATATCAGGCATAACCGGAGGCGCGCCGTTGGGATTTTTTTCAAGATAATGCCAGAACAACCCGTTCCGTATTCTCACATCGAAACAGGGAAATCTGGGCATTATGCGCTCAACCGCTTTCTGAAGAAGCTCGGGGTCAACCGTTTCCGTGAGCGTGGCTGATAACCTGAACACGTTTGACCAGGTTGAACTGTTCTGGCCCGGAAACGCCTTTGCCGCATTATCAAGCTTATACCACTGCCTATGGCGCAAGGGTGTTTTCTTTTCCATAATATAACTCCTTAAAAGAAGCTCAGCTGAGTTGTTTTGGGCAGAGATTCAAAGGCTCCGCCTTCTTCAAGCGCAGCAATGATTGTTTTTGAAGCGCCTGAACGAAGCTGGAAATCTTCGATTGAAAGAAAATCTCCTCCGCCGTCGTTTCTTGCCGCTTCAAGACCTTCTGCAGCTCTGCCGCCGCAGCCTGCAATCGCCGAGAAGGGAAGACGGATTTTTCCATCCTCAATAATATATCTGTTTGCGGTTGATTTATAGATATCGATTGGCAGAATTTCAACGCCTCTTGCCATCATTTCGTTGATAACCTGAAGAGAGGTGAAGGTACCTTCTTCTTTGGCGGTTGCAGTTTTCATCTGCATCTTCTGCTTGATTTCGTCCATCTTCTTTTTGACCGCTCCCCTGCCCGCAAGAACAGCGGCGGTATCAATATCTTCGCCTCGAACGGTCATAAAGGTTGCGTAGTATTCAACGGGTCTGTAGAGCTTGTACCACGCAAGACGCATTGCGGCGCTGACATAAGCCGCGGCGTGAGCCTTGGGGAACATATATTTGATCTTCATGCAGGAATCGAGATACCACTGAGGAACACCGTGGTCAAGCATCTCTTTTTTATGCTCATCGGTAAGAAGCGAGGTTGCCTTGCCTTTTCTTACGATTTCCATAATTTTAAATGCCATACCCTTCTCAACGCCCTTGTTGATAAGGTAAACCATAATGTTATCTCGGGTTCCGATAACCTCTGAAATGGTGCAGGTTCCGTTTTTGATAAGATCCTGAGCATTGCCTATCCAAACATCCGTGCCGTGCGAAAGACCCGATATCTGAAGCATATCGGAGAAATTCTTGGGCTGGGATTCAATAAGCATCTGACGAACGAACGGAGTTCCGAGCTCGGGGAGCGAAAGCGTTCCCGTTTCGCAGTCGATATCCTCTGCAGTTACGCCGAGAGGCTCGGGAGTTGTGAGAAGCTCATAGAGTTTGGGGTCGCAGACATCGATTTTCATAACGTTCGTGCCTGTTAAATCCTCAAGATGCTTATAAAGGGTGGGAACATCATGGCCGAGGTTATCGAGTTTGAGAATTGTGTCGTGAAGCGAATGGAAATCGAAATGAGTTGTTCTGTGGATTGAATCAGCATCGTCTGCGGGGTGCTGAATGGGAGTGAAATCCTCAGCATCCATATCGGCAGGCACAACAACCATGCCGCCAGGGTGCTGACCCGTTGTTCTTTTAACGCCGACACAACCCTGAACAAGCCTTTCTTCCTCTGCTCTTGAGAGGAAAACACCCTTTTCTTCGGCCCATTTTTTAACGAAGCCGAATGCGGTTTTATCGGCAAGAGTGCCGATTGTTCCCGCTTTGAAAACGTGGGTTTTGCCGAAAAGCTCTTCGGTATATCTGTGGGCATAGAACTGATATTCGCCCGAGAAGTTAAGGTCGATATCGGGCTGCTTATCGCCGTAGAATCCGAGGAAGGTTTCAAACGGAATATCGTGGCCGTCACGGTGCATATCGTTGCCGCAAACGGGGCAATTCTTGGGCGGCATATCGTAGCCCGAACCGTATTCACCTTTATAGAAGAATTCGCTGTGTTTGCATTCTTCGCATATATAATGCGGAACAAGCGGATTAACCTCGGATATACCCGCCGCAAAAGCAACGAATGACGAGCCTACCGAACCTCGTGAGCCAACATAGTAGCCGTTATCCATCGAGTTCCAAACAAGCTTCTGTGCGATAATATAAAGAACGGCGAATCCGTTTTTGATGATTGAATCAAGCTCTTTATCGAGCCTTTCTTTGATATATTCAGGCAAGGGACTGCCGTAGTAATCCTGCATTCTGTCATAGCAAATCTGCCTGAGTTCTTCATCCGCACCCTCGATTTTGGGCGGATATGTTCCGTCGGGAATCGGCTTTATCTCTTCGCACATATCGGCAATAAGATTGGGATTTTTAACAACAACCTCATAAGCGGTATCCTCGCCGAGATAAGCAAATTCTTCGAGCATATTCTGCGTTGTACGAAGGTAGAGAGGAGCCTGCTCTGCGGCATCCTTGAAGCCCTGACCCGCCATCAGAATTTCTCTGAAAATGCTGTCGCTCTCTTCCATAAAGTGAACGTCGCCCGTTGCAACAACGGGGATTGAGAGCTCGTCCGCAAGGTGAATAATGCGGCGGTTGATTTCGTTGAGATCCTCTTCGCCGTCAACCATACCTTCACGAATCATAAAGGCGTTGTTGCCGTTAGGCTGGATTTCAAGATAATCATAAAGTCTGCCGATTTCAAGAAGTTCTTCTCTCGGAAGTCCTTTATAAATCGCCTGATAAAGCTGACCCGCCTCGCAAGCACTGCCAACGATAAGGCCTTCCTTATGAGCGATAAGCTCGCTCTTGGGAATTCTCGGGTGGCGGTAATAATATTCAAGGTTTGATTTTGAAATAAGCTGATAAAGATGCTTAAGACCTATCTTGTTCTTCGCAAGAAGAATGATATGATAGGTTGGCAGACGCTTAACGTTAACGGGAACTTTTTCGTTGATTTCGTTAACGTTTTCAACGCCCTTTTCAGCGCAAAGCTCAAGAAGCTTTTCAAAAATGCGAGCAAGCGCACCCGCATCCTCATCCGCTCTGTGATGGTCGAATTTCGGAAGCTTGAAATGATTTGAAATCGAATCAAGCTTATAGTTTTTTATGCCCTCGATAAGGCTCTGAGCCATAACGAGAGTATCAATATGGGTGAAATTATAATCAATGCCGTTTCTTTTGCAGGTGTGTCTGATAACATTGGTGTCGAAGGTTGCGTTATGCGCAACGAGCACGCCGTCGCCGCAGAATTCAAAGAATTTGCGCACAGCTTCTGCTTCTTTCGGTGCGTTTGCAACCATCTGGTTTGTTATGCCCGTAAGCTCGGTAATCTTCGAAGGAATCGGGCATTCGGGGTTAACAAAGGTCTGGAATCTTGCTCTTTCTGCGCCGTCAACAAACTTGACCGCACCGATTTCCGTAAGGCGCACACGGTCTGTTCGAAGACCCGTTGTTTCAACGTCAAAGATAATGAATGTTCCGCTCATCGGCATATCGGCGTTACCAGTTACAATTTTTGCCGAGTCATCAACAAGATAACCCTCCATACCGTAGATAACCTTGATGCCGTTTGCCTTTGCAGCCGCTGCCGCTTCGGGATAAGCCTGAACAACGCCGTGGTCGGTTATGGCAACCGCTTTATGACCCCATTTTGCGGCTCTTGCAACAAGCTTTTTGGCGCTTGAAAGCCCGTCCATTGCAGACATATTGGTATGCATATGAAGCTCAACGCGCTTCTCTTCGGCGGTATCCTTGATGCCGATTTCTTCAATGAGCATAATGGAATTTGCCTTGATGCAATAGGTCTTTATATAGTCGTCATATTCAACATGGCCTCGCATCATAACAACCTTGCCGTCTGCAAGGTTTGCGCAAAGCTGCTCACAATTCTGCGTTGCCTCAAAAATCTTGACGGTGTATGAATTTGTTTTATCGGTTATGTTGAAGTTGATTATTTTTCTCTTACCGTCACGGGTGTCACGCATATCGAGCGAGAAAATTCTGCCCCATACGGTAACATTGCCGTCTTCGATTGAAATTCCGCTCAGCGGCACGGGCTTTGATTTGATTTTACTGCCATAGATAACCTTGGCGTTTGTGAGCGAAATGGGCAAATCATCATATTCCTGCTTTGCCGCCTTCGGCTTCTTTTCTTCCTCTGCAACAGGCATTTCGATTTTTATGTTATCCGCCTGCATCTGCTTATACTCAGGGGAATCAAGCTTCGGCGCGCCGCCCTCGCCTTTGATGGCAACGGCAGCGTGAATATCAAACGTTTCTTTTATAAATTTAGTCAAAAACTCTTTTGCGCCCGCTTCGTTAAGAATATCCGCACCGTTGAAAACGGTTATTTCAACCGAGTTTTCAGAAAACGAAAACTTTGCATTTTCAACAAATCCGTTTGCAGCAGCAATATTCTCTTTAAGCGCTCTCATAAGCTGAGGGGCGCACTTATCCGAAAATGCACTGTGATGATAACGAGGCTCAATAACAACCTTGTTGATTTCAAGCGCATTTTTGATTTCATTCTGTGCGGAGAGGATGAGTTTATCTTCGATGTATCTGTCAAAACGGGCTGTGATGCTCAGCTTCATCGTTTCTTCATCAAGAAAAATCTTTTCAACGCTGCCGCCCGCAAAACTTTCCCGCAGGCCCGCATTGATAAGCTCCCCTATAAAATTTAAAATACTGTTTTCCTGCATTTTATCCTCATAATTTTTCTATTTCTGCCATTAATCTGTCAACAGCCTCGTTTTCAGGCACTTTGCAGATTATTTCGCCTTTTTTGAATATCAGCGCGCAGCCGTCGCCGCCCGCAATGCCGATATCCGCTTCTCTTGCTTCGCCGGGGCCGTTAACAGCGCATCCCATAACAGCAACTTTGATGCTCTTCTTGCAGCCCGACAGCCTTTCTTCAACCTCGTTTGCAAGGCCGATAAGGTCGATTTTCGTGCGTCCGCAAGTGGGGCATGATACGATATCAGCGCAATCTGTTTTAATCCCGATTGCTTTAAGAATTCCGTTTGCCGCCGCAACCTCTTTAACGGGGTCATCGGTCATTGAAACACGGATGGTATCGCCTATTCCGTCAAGAAGAAGCGAACCGATGCCGATTGATGATTTGATGAGCGCCATATTATGCGTGCCCGCCTCGGTAACTCCGAGATGCAAGGGGTAATCGCATTTTGAGGCAACAATTCTGTATGCCTCGGTCATTATATTTACATTCGATGATTTGATTGAAATAATAATATCGTGAAAATCGCATTGTTCAAGAAGCGAAACATGGCCGAGAGCGCTTTCTGCAAGAGCTTCGGCGCAAGGTGAGCCGTATTTTTCAAGAATTTCTTTTTCGAGCGAGCCTGAATTAACGCCTATGCGGATGGGCACGCCCTTCTCTTTGCAGGCGTCGGCAACAGCCTTGACCCTTTCCATTGAGCCGATATTGCCGGGATTGATTCTGATTTTATCAACCCCCGCTTCAAGGCTTGCAAGAGCAAGGCGATAGTCAAAATGAATATCCGCAACAACGGGCACGCTGAGATTCTTTTTAAGCTCTCTTATAAGCTCAACCGCCGCCATATCGGGCACTGCGGCACGGATTATTTCACAGCCCGCCTTTTCAAGCTCAACCGCCTGCTTAACACTGCCCTCTATATCCGATGCGGGTTTGTTGAGCATTGACTGAACGGTTATTTTTGCATCGCCGCCGATATAAATATTGCCTACCTTTACTTTTCTGCTGTTTCGCCTTTTCATAACGCTAACCTCTTATTAATTTCATTATGTCGCTGAAGGAGACTATCACCATCAGCCCTAAAAGAAGAACTATTCCGACTGCGTGAACCCAACCTTCATATTTTGCGGGAACTCTTTTTCTGAATATAATTTCAATGAGAATAAAGAAGAGTCTGCCGCCGTCGAGTGCGGGAAGAGGAAGAAGATTGAACAAACCGATGTTTATCGCAATCATCGCCATCAGGTTGAACAGATAGCTGAAATCCATTGACTGGGTAACACCCTGAACGGCCGCATCGGCAATATAAGTTACCGTGCCTATCGGCCCTGACAAATCGCTCAGCCCGTACTGACCCGTAACAAGGTCGAGCAGACTTATCCAAACAATACGCCCTATTGAAACAGACTGCAGAACGGAGTTTTTCGCAACGCTCCATATGCCGGGCTCAACACCTCTGATTATGAAATCATAAACAATAGTGTTCACACCGTTGTTATCATAAGTCTGAAACGGAACTGCGGGAAGTTCAACCTTTTCACCGTTTCTTTCAACGGTGAATTCCATAATTCCGTCGTCATCTCTCATCATAAGAAAGCTCAGGTCATATTCCGAATAAACACGCTTGCCGTTGATTTTTTCAATTTTATCGCCCGCCTGAAGATACTGACTGCTGACTGCATTCTCTTCAAACGAATGAATCTCGGGCAGACCGATGAGGTTTGCCTGAGAAAGCATAACCGCAACAATAATAACACCCATAATGAGATTTATCGTGCCGCCGGCGGCAACAATAATAAATCTCTGCCACGCGGGCTTGTTGCAGAATGCGCCTTCATCCTCGCTCTCTTCATCCTCACCTTCCATACTCACAAAGCCGCCGATGGGAAAAAGACGGAGCGCATATTTGGTTTCACCCTTTTTAAATTTAAAAAGAGTCGGGCCCATACCCATTGCAAATTCGTGCACCTTAACCTTGAAAAGTTTCGCAAAGGTGAAATGACCGAGTTCGTGGAAAAAAATAAGCAAGCCGAAGAAAAGCACGGCAACGAGTATCGGCCACGCCTTCCCCCACAACTGCGCTATGCTGATAAGCGGAAGAATTTTCATATAAATAACCTTTCTGTTTCTGCGCGAATGAGTTTATCGGTTTCGAAAACCTGCTCAAGAGTATAGTTTTGAACGGGTTTCACGCAATCAAAAGCGGCTTCAACCGCCTTGGGTATATCAAGGAATCTGATTTTTCCGTTTCTGAAAAGCTCGTTTGCTTTTTCGTTTGCAGCATTGACCGCTGCGGGGTATAAACCGCCCATATCAATAGCTTTTCTGCAATGATTTATGCAGGCAAAGGTTTCGTAATCGGGCTCTTCAAAGGTGAGAGTTGCCGCCTTTGCAAGGTCAAGCTGACCGACGGGGCTTACAAATCTGTCGGGATATGTGAGAGCATACTGAATGGGGATTCTCATATCGGGCAAGCCGAGCTGAGCGATAACCGAATTATCAACATATTCAACAAGCGAATGAACAATGCTCTGCCTGTGAACAACAATATCGATATCCGCCGCTTTCATTCCGAAAAGCCAGGCCGCTTCGATAAGTTCAAGACCCTTGTTCATCATTGTAGCTGAATCGATGGTTATTTTTGCACCCATGCTCCAATTCGGATGCCTGAGCGCCTGCTCAAGAGTTACTGTGTCGAGATATTCCTTGCTTTTTCCGAAGAAGGGGCCGCCCGATGCGGTTAAAATAAGCCTTTTTATCTGATTTTTGCCCTGACATCCCTGAAGTGACTGAAAAATTGCCGAATGCTCGCTGTCAACAGGAAGAATCGCAACGCCCTTCTCTGCCGCGGCATCCATAACGATTTTGCCGCCCGCAACAAGAGTTTCTTTGTTTGCAAGAGCAATGTTGCTTCCGTTTTCGATTGCCGCAAGGGTGGGAGCAAGACCTGCAATACCCACAATGCTGTTGAGAACCGTATCTGCACCGCAGCGCGCGCATTCTTCAACCCCTTCCGCACCCGAAAGAACCTTTGTTGAGGTATCCGCAACCTTTGATTTAAGCTCGGAAGCCGCTTTTTCATCGGCAACAGCAACAACGCGGGGATTCCATTTTCTTATCTGCTCTTCAATTATATCAACTCTCGAATTCGCTGTAAGAGCAACAACCTCAAAGCCCATAAGAGCCGCAACATCAAGCGCCTGAACGCCTATTGAGCCCGTTGAGCCGAGAACGGCAAGAGTTT
>JAZLBI010000160.1:0-25521 GCA_045613625.1 Acutalibacteraceae bacterium
TCGGGCCCAACAAGCTCTGCCTTTTTTTTCTCAAGCATTTTGCGTTTGCTTTCTGCCGTTATGAAATTGCGTTCTCTCGCAAATGAACGTTGCTGTTCAATAATGCCTTCAATTCGTTTTATTTCGGCAATCTGGTTTTCATACTGCCTTCTTTCGCTTTCAAGGCGTTCTTCTTTGAGCTTTAAATATGTTGAATAATTTCCCTTTGAATAATGACTTTTGCCGTGGGAAATTTCAACAGTTTTGTTTGTGACACGGTCAAGAAAATAACGGTCGTGGGATATAACTATTATTGTTCCTTTGAAGGTTGAAAGATAGTTTTCAAGCCATTCCGTGCCCGCAATGTCAAGATGGTTTGTCGGTTCATCAAGAAGAAGCAAATCCGAGCCGCTGAGAAGAAGTTTGCACATGCTCAGCTTTGAGCGCTGGCCTCCGCTGAGTTTATCGCAGGTTAAATAAAAATCTTCTTCTTTGAAGCCAAGACCTGTTAGTGCTGAGCGGGTGCGGCTTTTGTATGTTAATCCGTCCTGCTCCTGGAATTGTTCATTAAGACGGTGCTGCATCTCTATCAGCTTATCCGTGCCGCCTTCGTTGGCATCAATTGCGGCGGCGATATCTTCAAGCTCGCGCTCAATCATCATCAGCGGCTCAAAAACGCTGAGAGCCTCATCGTAAACTGTTCTGACTGAGCCGTGGCAAGCGTGCTGTTCAAGATAACCGACCTTAACATTTTTGCCGACAAAAGCGCCGCCTTCAGTTGGCTCGATTTCGCCCGTTATGACCTTAAAAAGCGTTGATTTACCTGTTCCGTTTGCGCCGATGAGACCAACGAAATCACCGGAATTGACATCAAACGAAACATTTTCAAACAGCACCTTGCCGCCGAAATCAACTTTTAAATTCTGAACACTGACTACTGCCATAATTATAATGAGGTGAGAGGTTTACCATCGGCATCAACGAGAGGAGTTATTGAATCCATATTCTGGGAAATGTAATAAACCCCGGTTACTTTATCTCTGAAGAAAGCAATAATAGTATGGTGACCATAGTCATTAACAATGAGTACTTCTTCTTTTACAAATTCAAATCTGTTATTCATGTTTATACTCTCCTTTAAATTCTTGTTTCAATTATTTCAAATTTGCCCGAAAGCTTATATTCACCTGCGTTTGCGGGGATGAAAATGCTGTCGCCCTTTTTGAGCGAGAGAGTTTCGCCGCAGCATTCAAGAGCACCTTCGCCGTCCATTATGAGAAGCGAAACGAAAGAATCAGCTTCTGCCGTGCCGCTGAAGATGCCGTTTGTTTCAACTTTCCACACCTTGAAAAGAGGGCAGTCAGCAAGAAGCTTTCTTTCATCTGTGTCAAGAGCGGGGTTTGAAAAATCAGGCTGTGAATATTTTTCGAGCTTTGTTACCGCCGCGCCGTCTTCAACATGAAGCTCACGGGGCTTGCCGTCTGCGCCTTTGCGGTTATAGTCATAAATTCTGTAGGTTGTGTTGGAGCTTTCCTGAACTTCGGCAAGTAAAATGCCTTTGCAGATAGCGTGAAGAGTACCCGAATCGATAAAGAAGAAATCGCCCTTCTTTACCTTCACATTTTCAACATAGTCGGTGAGAGTGTTGTTTTCGATTGCGGCTTTGAATTCTTCGGGAGTTATTTTGTCTTTAAAGCCGAGAATGAGGCTTGCATCCTCTTCGCAATCGATGATATACCAGCATTCGGTTTTGCTCTGACCTTTGCCCGTGAGTGCGCAGTATTCTTTGGTGGGATGCACCTGAACGGAAAGATTATCCATAGCATCGATGAATTTTATGAGAATGGGGAAATCATCAAAATTTTCTGCGTTCTTTCCGCAAAGAGCAGGATTTTCTTTTATTACTTCGGCGAATGATCTGCCGGCAAATGCACCGTTTTCAACGCTGCTTGAGCCTGCTTCGTGGCAAGAGAGCATCCAGCCTTCTGCGGCGTTGCTTTTTTTGGTTTTAACGCCGTATTCTTCAATGAGTTTTTTGCCGCCCCAGATGGTTTCGGAAACAAAGGGGAGAAGTTTTATGGGATAAAGATTCATATTTTATTCCTCCGTTATTTAAAAGTGAAATTATACAGATTAATTCTATCATATTTGTCCAATAATTTCTATAGAATATTTACGGGAGGAATGAAAATATGGAAAAAAATTTAAATTATGCGAAGATTTTTTACTATGAAGTGATAAGAAAGCCTGTAAAACCCGTTCAGGATAGTGTTTTGCTTCAGATAAAAGACACTTCACAGCGCCTTGAGAGCGCCTACAGCCGCTTTGAAAATGAATGCAATGAGGATTTGATTGATTCTATTATTTACGAAATAAAGTCGCTCAAAGCCCTTTACCGCTATCTTCTTAAGCTTGCGAAAGAAAAGGGGATAGAATGCGGTGAAGTTTCTGTGTTCGGAACGGAGGCAATATGAACGGTTTTTTCGTTACCGCTGCAATAATTGCCGTGATCTGCGTTATATGGTGGACCGTAAAAAGCGAAAAGGGAGCAAGAAGCTTTGCGCTTTCTGCTTTGCAGGGGATTGCGGCAATGTGTGCGGTTAACCTGACGGGGCTTGCAACGGGAGTAACGTTAGCTGTTAATTGGTATACGATAGCATCGTTTATTGTGCTCGGTATGCCGGGCGTTATAAGCGCGCTTGTTTTGAGGCTGATAATGAAATAAGGGAGTCGTCTGACTCCCTTAATTTTATACATTATATATTTTTTTGCCGCCCGACTGCGTTGTGCGCATATTGCCGAGAATAATTTCAGCAGTTGCGCCTTCGGGAATTTCGATTCCGACCGTGTATCCGCTTTCGGATTTGTGCCAATTGCATTTAAGTGTGCCGAGCGGAGTTCGGACGGTTGTTTTTGCAAACTCAAGTCCGATATCAAGCACGGGCGCAACGGTGAATGAACGGTAGCCGTCTTTAACGTTGCGGATGCCTGCAATATGTGTGTAGAAAAACTCATCGTAGGTTGCAAGAAAATAATGGTCTTCGGAACGGGTTGTTTTCTCCCAGCTTTCCCAGGCAGAATCCGCTCCGTTTTCGAGCCAGTATCCCCAACTCGGATAGGTTTTTTGAGTCAGAACTTTAAACGCGATATCGGAATAACCGTTGTCGCATAATACGGGCAAAACAAATTTCGTTCCCGTGCAGCCTGTGTCAAGATGATAATCACGGCTTATAAAATCTTTTGCAAGATTTTCGGCAACAATTTTCTTGCGTTCATCAGGAACAAGACCGAAAGCGAGCGGAAGAAGGTTTGAGGTCTGTCTGTATTTTGTGCGCGAGCCGAGCTGAGTCCAGAAACCTGTTTCATATATACCTTTTTCAGCATTGAAGAATTTTTTGTTGAACGCATCGTAAATCTGATTTGCGGCATATTCATATTCGGCAACATCTTCGGTTTTGCCGAGCTTTTGCGCAATATAAATCATAGATTGAAGCATAGCATAAACAAAAGCGGTGCAGCAGATTTCGGCGCCTTCTGATGAGTTGTTCTGAACTTCTCCGTCTTCTTCACACGATGGGGCAACCCAATCGCAAAGACCCCTTGTGCCCCAGGTCCAATCAAGAGCTTTCAGTTCATCAACATTCAGTTGAGTATATTCTTTTAAATCGGGATAGAGTTTTTCAGCATAAGCAGTTTCATCAAAATAATCAATGAGCGCCTGAACGCTGAAAACGAATACCGAACACCAAACGGGTGAATTTTCGGGTTTGTGGGCAGCAACGGGCACAAGCACGGGCATACTGCCGAAATCGTGCAGACAGTCTGCCATAATATTGATGAAATTCTGAAGATATTCGTTCATATCAAAATTCATCATCATAGTTTGCAGAGCACAGTTTGCATCGCCCAACCAACCGTTTTTCTCCCATACGGGAGTATCGGTAGGTTTACCCTGAAAATTATTGAGAAGGGTATTGCGCATCAGGAGATGAAGTCTGTTGAGCATTTCATCGGAGCAATCGAATTCCGAAATAACAGCAACATCGTTTGCAACGCGGTAAATTGTTATATCATCCGCCGAAAGGTTTTCAACATTTTCTATCTGAATATATCTGAAACCCTTGTAGCTGTATTTCGGCTCAAAATCAAACGGCTGGCCGTCGCTTATAAAGCAGTCGTGCTGAATATAACCGAGAGGCCACCAGTTGCCGTCTCTGCCTTCGCCTTTGCCGATTTTTATAACGCTTCCGTCAGGGTTCAGCCTTTCGCTATATGTAACATAAACTTCCGTGCCTTCGGGCGCATCTATTCTGATTTTTGCCCAGCCCGTAACCATTTCGGGCGCAGTTACAATAAAACTGCCGTTGTCAAGCTTTGTTATTGAGGCGGGCTTGAATGTGTTTATGCGCCTTATCGGCGGCATATTCTGCTTTTTGAGCATACCTTTTGGTGCATCGGCCGGAACTGCGTTCTGCCAGTTGAAAGCCTTGCGCCTTGCGTCATATGTTTCGCCGTGATAAATGCTGTTTGCGGTTACGGGGCCGTCGGTGGTAACAAGCCAGTCGGTATCGGTGAAAATGCTTTCTTCAGAGCCGTCAGCATAACCAATATCGATATCCGCAATCATTTTCGGAGCTGAGCGCCAGCTTGCCTTTTGCCATTGCCAGACGGTTGTTGTTTCGTTGAAAAAGCTGTGACCGAGCTCAACCGTTACCGTGTTTTTGCCTTCGTGAAGAAACGGTTTTATGTCAAAAACTCTGTAAAGCACGGTTTGGCTGTATTGAGTGTGAGCGGGGTTGAGCACGGTATCATCGGGCAGTGAGCCGTTTATCCTCAGTTCGAAAAGCCCGAGACCGCATATATAAATTTCTGCCTTTTCAATTTCTTTTGAAACAGTGAATTCTTTTTTGAAAATGGGGGCGAATCTGTCCTCAACGGTCATTTGTGCGCCTATCCATTTTCCTTTCCATTGATGATTGCTCATAATGTGTTTTCCTTTCGGTTTATTAAAAACAATTATATCATAAATTCAACCGTTTATCAATGATGCATTGATGTTGCCGACAGAACGGAAAATATAAAAGAAAAAAACCAAGTCTTTCGACTTGGTTTTTTATTGGCTGGGGAATAGGGATTCGAACCCCAACAAACAGAGTCAGAGTCTGTCGTGCTACCGTTACACTATTCCCCAATGTAACTCGCGTGTGGGCTACGGATATATATTATACACAGTTTTTCGGAAAAGTCAACACTTTTTTGAAGAAAATTTTTATTTTTTTTCATTTAATATTATGTGCTTAAAAATCCGCTTTGTGTTATTGCAATCTGCATAGTCAAAATTGAAATTTTTAAAGCGAAGAAGCTTTTCTTCGTTGTTTTCGCTCGTTTTTATCGCTTTGATAACAGCGTCAAAATCTTTTGCAACCGTGCCGGGCACATAACTTTCATATTCAAAATAGAAAGAACGCTCTTTTTCGTATTCTTCAAGGTCGAATGCGAAGAATATACAGGGCTTTGCAAGAAGTGCAAAATCCATACACACGGATGAATAATCGGTTATCAGCATATCGCTGATAAGAGTGAGGTCGTTTATATCGTGCCCTTGCGTAACATCAATTGCGCCTTCAACAGCTTTGCCGGAATGAATCTGGGGATGAAGTTTTATCAGCAGAGAATATTCATCGCCGAATTCACGCCTGAAAGCCGACATATCGATATGATTTACTATGTTTTTATCTGTTTCGGGGTCATCGCGGAATGTTGGAGCATAAAGGATGAGCTTTTTGCCCGCACATTCGGGATGTTTTTCATCAAAAACTCTTCTTATGCCGTCAACATCTCTTTTGCAGAGCAGAGAATCAATGCGCGGTGCGCCGAGGGGCAGAATCCTGCTCTCGTCAACGCCGAATGCTTCTGCATAAATCGGAGCAACATTTTTTGAAGAACAGACGATATATGTAAGGTTTGCGGAACATTTCTTTTCGCGCTTTCTCACATCATCCGTAAGCGGTGCGGAAAGACCGAATTTTTTGAATGCGCCTTCTGCGTGCCAAAGCTGTGTTATAACGGCTTTTTTGCTGAATTTCAGCGAAGCCATCGGCATAAAGTTATCGTTGAGAAAAACATATTTTGAGGTTGCAAGCGCCTTTGCCTTAACGGTGAAAAATCCCGCCGCTTTAAGGCAGGATAAAACAAGTTTTTTTATATTGGATTTATCGATAACAAGATCTCTTGTTGAGATTGTTACCGTTTCAAATCCGCCTGCGTTTTCAACATAAGAGCGTAAAGTGCCTAAGGAATCGTTTTCGCCGCCGTTATGAGGAGCGACGAAAGCGATTCTGTTTTTCTTAACGGGCAAAATACGGCTCAGGTTAAAAAACAGAGCGTAAAGCATATAAAAAAATCTTTTCAAGATAATTCTCCGCTCGTTTATTTCTCCCATTTGATAACGGTTTTGCCGAAATGGCGGCTGATATCCTGAGCAAAGGCTTTATGGATATCTGAAACCGTTCTGACTTCAACAACGCTGCCGATAATATTTTCAAGATATGATGACATATCGGGATGCTCGGCAAGAAGGTCTACTGTGCGCTGAAAATCTTCAACACCGCTGCGGCTTGAGCCGAAAAGAAGAAGACCTTTTTCAAGCACCATTCTTGTGTTGATATCAACAAATCTTTCGCTGACGCCCATAAGACCGATTGAGCCTTCGGGGTTTATCATATCGATTATCTGAGCAATTGCAAAACGCGAACCCTCGCCGCCAACGCATTCGAAAGCGTGGTCGATTTTAAGACCTTCAGGCACATGGTCAACGTGATATGCGCCGTCAGCAAACGAGAAATATGCAAGCTTTTCATAAACTGTTCCGAAAACATAGAGCTTTGTTTCAGGATAAAGAGCTTTGAGCACAAGAGCGGTTATGAAGCCTACGTTGCCGTCGCCCCAGATACCGATGGAATTTTTTCTTGCGTGAGCAAATTTATCAAAACGTGCAACCGCGTGCACGCACACGCTGATAAGCTCGGCAAAAGATGCAACTCTCAGGTCAACACCTTCGGGCACTCTTACGAGATGGTCAGCGGGCATATCAATATAGTCTCTGAGAAAGCCGTCATATCCGCTGGAGCAGAAATGGCTTGAAGGGCGGTAGTTTTCGGCTATGATATCGTCATCCTCAGTTGGAATGTTGGGCACGGGGATAACGGTTTCGCCCGTTTTGAAAGTGCCTGTGGGGTCAAAAACAACCTTTGCAACGCATTCGTGAATGAGCGCCATGGGAAGCTTTGCCTTAAGGGCTTCTCTGCTTCTGTTACCGAGATAATATCTCTGGTCAGCCTTGCAGATTGAAAGATAAACAGGGCGAAGAATAACGCTGTTTTTGATATCGGGCTGCGTGCATGCAACCTCTATCATTCCGGGGGCGATTAATCGGTAAACTGAATTAATCATTTGAATCCTTGCCTTTCAGTAAAGTGTGAGCAACTTTCAAATCATAAGGATAGGTGATTTTGATGTTGAAAACTTCACCTTCAACCATATAAACATCTTTGTTTTTTATTGAGAAAATCTTGCAGGCATCTGTGAGAATAGCCTTTTCTTCTTCTGTAAGAGATGAAAGAACTCTTTTGAGCTCCAGAAGACGGAATGACTGGGGAGTCTGACCCTGGAACATTCTTGTTCTGTCGGGAATTGAAGAAATCATTTTGCCGTCTGCGCTTTCAACGATTGTGTCTGTTGCGGGAATAACCGTGTCGCAAGCGCCGTATTTTATTGCCGCATCAACATTTTCTTCAATGATTCTGTGAGTGAGGAAGGGTCTTACCGCATCGTGGGTGACAATAACGGTTTCTTCGTTTGTTTCACAGTTTTCTTCAATATAAGCAATTGCATTTTCAAGAGTTCCGTTTCTTGTTGCACCGCCGGGGATAACGGTTATTTTTTTGCCATCGGGAAGATGCTTCTTGATGAGTGCATTTGTGTGAGCAACCCATGCCTTGGGGCAAAGAACAAGAATTTCATCAATTCTGTTGTTGATAAAGAATTTTTCAATGGTGTGAATAATAACAGGCTTTGAACCGAGGTCAAGATACTGCTTGGGAGTGTCTGAATTTCCCATTCGGCTGCCGATGCCGCCTGCAAATACTGCTGCAAATACCATAATATATCATTCCTTTTATAGAAATTATTTTCCTTTTATCATTTTTTCGTATTGAGCGCAAATTTCTTTTGCATCACCCTGAGCGATAAGCTTGCCTTTTTCGAGAATTACAGCCTTGTTGCAGATGTTGAGCACCTGATTTACGCTGTGGGAAACGAAAAGAACAGTTATGCCCTTATCGAACATCGAGCGGATTTTTGCTTCGCTCTTCTTTTTGAATTTCGCATCGCCGACAGAGAGAACTTCGTCAAGAATAAGAATCTGAGGTTCAACAGCTGTTGCGATGGCAAAGCCGAGTCTTGCGCGCATTCCCGAAGAATAATTCTTGACGGGAACATCTATAAAATCGCCGAGTTCGGAAAATTCAACGATTTCATCATATTTTTCTTCAATGAATTTTCTGGAATAGCCCATTGTTGCGCCGTAGAGAAATATATTTTCTCTTCCCGAATAGTTCATATCGAAGCCTGCACCGAGTTCAAGCATGGGAGCGATAACCCCGTTAACGGTGACGCTGCCCTTGGTGGGCTTGAGAACGCCTGCAATAACCTTGAGAAGCGTTGATTTGCCTGCACCGTTGAAGCCGAGAACGCCGACTCTGTCACCCTTTTCTATGGTGAACGAAACATCATTAAGCGCCCAGAATTCGTTGAAACGGAGCTTTTTGGTTACAAGCTTTATAAAATATTCTTTCAAGTTGTCAACTTTTTCCTGATGAAGGTTGAACATCATACTGACGTTGTCAACAACGATGGCAGGTTTAGCCATAAAAAGCTCCTTTCATTAAATGTGGAGTATGAATTTATCCTGCTTTTTATAGAAGAGCACGAGACCGATTATAACGGTTGCAATGCTGAAGCAGGCCGAATAGATTATGTGTTTCGGATTCATCATTTCTCCGAAAAGCACGCAATCTCTGAACATCTGGATTATCGAATACAGCGGGTTTGCCATAAGAGCAAGCTTGACCGCTTCTGATTGAATTTTAAGGGTTTCGAGCTTATAGATGATGGGAGTTGCATAGAAAAGAAGCATACAGAAAACTTCATAGAGATACTCTATATCCTTGAAAAATACTGCAAGGGTGCTGAGAATGAGCCCTACACCGACGCTGAGAATAAAGAGAGTTATAATCGGTATCACGGCAAGAAAAACATAGGGTGTTATATGAGGCTTCTGCTCTGAGAAAATGCAGTAATATGCAATGAAACACACGAGAACAAGAAGAGAAATCAGAAATGTTACAAAATTCGCCGTTACATTTGAAAGAGGGTAGATATATTTGGGAACATACACCTTTTTGATAACGGATGAGCTGTTTCTGATTGAACGCATAGCTCTTTTTGTTGACTGAGTGAAAAATTCATAGAGCAGTCTGCCGCAGAGAAGGTAAACGGGATAGTTCACCAGAGATTCGTCTTTTCTGCCGAAAATTCCGCCGAAAATAAGTACGAGCACACAGGTTGTGAGCAGCGGCTGCAAAAAAGTCCAGAAAATGCCGAGGATGGAGTTTCTGTATTGCAGCTTTATGTTTTTACGGACTATTTCGTAAAGAAGAAATCTGTATTTATAGAAATTCTTGAGGTATTTCATAGCTTCTTTTTGCCCCTTATTTAAAGCTCCATTTGAAGAAGTAACTGAACATTGATTTGATCTGAATTATTTTGAGTTTGAAATTCTTTTTTGATTCGCGTCCCCATTCGTGGTAAACCGTTGCGCCGGGGTAATAAACAGTTCTGGCGGTGAGATTTACAGCGCGGGTGAGGTCGCTGTCCTCAAAATACATAAAATAGCGTTTATCGAATCCGTTTAATTTTTTGAAAAGCTCGGTTCTGATAAACATAAAACAGCCTGTTGCATTCTGAATATCAAGAGGCTGAGAAAGGTCGCAATCGAGCATCGCATATTCTCTGAGCGTTTTGCCGGGCTCACCGCTGCCTCTCATTCTGCTTGCCGTAAGATAGCGAAGAGTGGGGGCGCGTTTTCCGAGAACCTGAAGCCTTCCGTCGGGGAAGCGGATTTCGGGCGATGCCATACCGATATCCTCATTTTCATCAAGAAAAGCTGCAAGCTTTGAGATAACATCATCTCTGACAATGATATCAGGATTGATGATAACATGATAATCGGAATCAAGTTTGTCCATAATAAGATTATGTCCTTTTCCGAAGCCGATATTGCCGCCGCTTCTGATAAGTATAACCTGAGGATAGTTTTTTTCTATATGCTCAACCGTTCCGTCTGTTGAGCCGTTATCAACAACATAAAGGCGGAAGGGAGCTTCGGTGTATTTTAAAAGTGAACTTATGGCATTGTCGATGGTTGACATATTGTTATAAGTCACAATACAGCCGGTTACGGTTTTATTCATTTGTTTTTTCCTTTCCAGGGCACATATTGGAAAACGAAAGTGATGGATTTCACTTTATCCTTGCCAGGGACTGAATCATTTTTGCTCTCCATCTGATTTTTTGAACAAATCCTGTTTTGCCGCCGGTTACGTTGCCGCCGTGACGGCGCCATTTTATGAGCGGTTTTTTAAGAAGAACAACATTGCAACCCTTTTTCATTGCGGCGAGAGCTATCCACCAGTCGTGCATCGGCAAACCCTCGGGGAAGGGGAGTGTGTCGAGCATAACCTGCTTTGTGAATGCCATACAGCAGCCGACAAAGGTGTTTTTTACAAGATTGCTTTTATAATCTGTGTTTGTTTTGCGGATTGCAAAAAATGAAGGTTCGGTTATTTCAAGGCTGCCGTTTGTGACTGCGGCATCGTGAAGAACAAGATCAGCGCCGTTTTTTATTTCTGCCATAACGCAGCTTATCTTATCCGGCATCCACACATCATCCTGGTCGCAGAGAAAAATAACATCTCCCGTGCAGGAGTTAAGGGCATTTTCAAAATTTCTGACAACGCCCTTACCTTCGCCTTCAATATATCTGATTCGTTTATCCCGGTTTGCATATTCGGTAACGATGCCGCGGGTTTTGCCTTGCGGATAATCATCAGAAACGATTATTTCATCGTCACAGCCGAGTTGCCCGAGGATGGAATCGAGCTGCTCGGCAATATAATCCTCGCCTTTATATGCGGCGAGCGCAACGGATATTTTCATATTATCAGTCGATGCTCTTCATTGTGGGGAAGAGAAGAACGTCTCTGATTGCCTGGGAATCGGTCAGAAGCATACACATTCTGTCGATACCGAAACCGATGCCGCCTGTGGGGGGCATACCGTATTCAAGAGCCATAAGGAAATCTTCATCGGTTGTGTTTGCTTCATCGTCACCCTGAGCAAGAAGAGCTTCCTGAGCCTTGAAGCGCTCTCTCTGGTCAATGGGATCGTTGAGCTCTGAATAAGCGTTTGCCATTTCCCAGCCGTTCATAAAGAATTCGAAGCGCTCAACAAAGTTGGGATCTTCGGGTTTTTTCTTGGTGAGAGGAGAAATTTCGATGGGATGATCCATAACAAATGTGGGCTGAATGAGATGCTCTTCTGCGTATTCTTCGAAGAAGAGAGCAAGAATATCGCCCTTGCCGTGTCTCTTTTCATATTCGATGTGGTGTTTGTCAGCAAGCGCTCTTGCATCATCAAGAGTTTCAACCTCGTTCCAATCAACACCTGCATACTTTTTAACAGCGTCAATCATTGTTATACGCTCGAAGGGCTTGCCGAGATCCATTTCAACGCCGTTATATGAAATCTTTGTTGTTCCGAGAACAGCCTGAGCAACATGACGATAAAGGTTTTCTGTAAGATCCATCATACCGTGATAATCGGTAAATGCCTGATAGAGCTCCATAAGAGTAAATTCGGGGTTGTGACGGGTGTCAACGCCTTCGTTTCTGAAAACTCTGCCGATTTCATAAACCTTTTCCATGCCGCCAACGATAAGTCTCTTAAGATAGAGCTCAAGAGAAATTCTGAGTTTGAAATCTTCGTTGAGAGCGTTGTGATGAGTTACGAAAGGTCTTGCAGCCGCACCGCCCGCATTTGAAACAAGAACGGGTGTTTCAACCTCAAGGAAGCCCTGTGAATCAAGATAGTTTCTGATTTCACGAAGAATGAGTGAACGCTTGATGAAAGTATCCTTTACATCGGGGTTCATAATAAGGTCAAGATAACGTCTGCGGTATCTTGTGTCTGTGTTTGTGAGGCCGTGGAATTTCTCGGGGAGGGGAAGAAGTGACTTTGTGAGAAGGCGGATTGCTTTTGCGTGAACGGAAACTTCGCCTCTTCTTGTTCTGAAAACAAAGCCTTTGACTTCAACGATATCGCCGATATCCCATTTTTTGAAATCAGCAAAAGTTTCTTCGCCGATTTCATCAATTTTAACATAAACCTGCATTCTGCCGCTGCGGTCTCTGATATCGATAAAGTTTGCTTTACCCATATCTCTTCTGCTCATCATACGGCCGCTGATGCATACATCTGTGTTTTCGAGTTCTTCAAATCTTTCAACGATTTCAGCGTTGTGGATTGACTGCTCTGCGGTTGTTATCTGAAACGGGTCTTTGCCTGCAGCCTGAAGAGCTTCAAGCTTTTCAACACGAATCTGTCTGAGTTCGTTAACATCCTGAACCTGCTCTTCTTCGGGAGCAGCATTTACAATCTTTTCTTCAGCCATAATTTTATAATTACCTTTCATTTAGTTAAAAAGCGACAGGCAGAGAAAAACTTCGTTGACCCATCGCCGTATATTTAATTATTTTGAAATTGAGAGAACCTTCATCTTGATAACTGCGCCTGAAGGAACATGAACTTCTGCAATATCGCCAACCTTTTTGCCCATAACAGCAGCGCCTACGGGAGAAAGGTCTGAAATGATGCCGTTTTCAATATCGCTCTTGCCGAGAATTTTGTATTCAACTTCTTCATTGAAGTCCATATCAAGAAGCTTGATTTTTGAACCGATGTGAATCTGCTCGGTTGTGAGCTCTTCTTCATCAAGGATTTTTGCGTTGCGAAGAGAAGCTTCAAGTTTTGCGATTTCGGCTTCCATTTTCGCCTGTTCGTTCATCGCCTCATCATATTCAGCGTTTTCGGAAAGGTCGCCGTGCGAACGTGCTTCTTTGATTTTTTCGGCGATATCGTCTCTTCCCTCTGTTTTAAGTCTGTTGAGTTCTGCACTGAGTTTGTTATAATCCTCACGGGTAAAGACTGTCTGTTTTTCCATTTCGATATATCTCCTTTGATTTGAAAATAAATTACAAAAGTTATTAGTTGTTATATTATATATTATATATACTAATATGTCAAGTTACAACTTTGTTACAACCGCCGCCGATGCAGCATTCAAGGCACTTGTCGGTTGTTGGGTTATCGCAGATGTTACAAGCTCGCAAAACATCCGAAAACACGGCGTTTTTATATTCTCCGTCTGAGCAAAGCTCGGTAACCGCACCGGCAAAATCGATAGGGTCGGTATCTGCGGGAATGAGCGATGAATGCTTTTCGGAAAGAGCGATTCCGCTTCCGCAGAAATTCATTATTCCCGCTGTGACGGGGCGGTGAGAAAATATTATTGCGGAATGCATCTGAGGCGAAATTCCGCCGTCACTGCAGATAACGATATCTGTTTTTCCCGAAACTTCGTATGAAGAGCGCAGAATCAAAGAAGCACCGTATTCATCAAGGGCTTTCTTGCAGGTGAGGGCATATTTTTCAGGATGCGCCGTGATGATTCTGACAGATGAAGAAAAAGGGAGGAGTTTATGCACTCTTGAGGGATGAAACGCATTTCTGTCGGTAAGAGTTATGCTGATTTTATAAGGGTCGGGAGCGGATTTTTTTATTGTTTCAAGAGCTGTGTTAAAAACGAGAAGAGAAGGCATAAATAACGGCAAAAACCTTTTCATTCCTCCGTATTCGGGGATGGAAAGGCTTCGCGGTGCAACAATTCTTGAAACATATCTCCCGCATTTTCGGGCAATTTCTTCCCACTGAGAATTGCTCGGAGAAGAGGGGATATCAAGAATAAAAAATGGGAATCCTTTTTCGGTTGGCACACTTATCGTGTGCGCATTTGCAAGAAGTTTTTTAGTCTTTTTGCTTTTTATAAATCCTTTAGGAATATCATTTGTTCTGAAAACAACAAACACACCATCACTCCTTTTGCAAAGGTATCTCATATAAACCTATGCAAAAATATGAATGATGATGTGCAATTATTCTTCGTCTTTGAACACAAGTTCAAGCTCTTCGGAGGTAAGCTCTCTGCAATCGCCTTCGGGAATGGTGAAATCAAGTTTGAGTGAGCCGATCTGAATTCTGCGCAGCTGTTCAACATTGTTGCCCAGAGCGTGAAACATTCTTTTGACCTGATGATATTTTCCTTCGCGGATTTTGATTTCTGCGGCGGGCAGACCTTCATCTGTTGTAAACGGTCTGACTTTTGCGGGCAGACATTCCGTGCCGTCGCCGAGAGTTATTCCGCTTTCAAGTTTTTCAATATCGTTTTCATCTATAGGGAAGGATAAAACTGCCTGATATGTTTTGAAAACATGGTGTGCGGGGCTCATGATTCTGTGTGCAAAAGCACCGTCGTCGGTTATAATCAGCAGACCCGTTGTGTCTCTGTCAAGCCTTCCAGCGGGGAAAAGACTGCGGCGTTTGAGAGCGTCGGGAATGATATCGATAACCGTTTTTTTCTTTGGGTCGGTTGTTGCGCTGATAACGCCCTGAGGCTTGTTGAGCATAATGTAAATATGCTCCTTAGCTGTGAAGTTATACCCTTTCACATCAATATCGTCTGTTTCAGGGTCAACAAGCTCTTCCGCGCGCAAACAAACCCGTGAGTTTACCGTTACGGCAGAATCTTTTATAAGCTTTCTGGCATCTTTTCTCGAAACATTGCAGTTAAGAGCTATTAACTTGTCAAGTCGTTTGAGACCCATAAAAACTCCTTATGAAAAAAGGGTCGGCGGATAATGCCGACCCCTGAAAATTCAAGCTTTAATTATGCAAGCTCTGCAAAGTACTTGATTGTACGAACCATCTGGCTTGTGTAGCTGTTTTCATTGTCATACCATGAAACAACCTGAACCTGATAGAGACCTTCTTCAATCTTAGTAACCATTGTCTGAGTAGCATCGAAGAGTGAACCGTATGTGATACCGATGATATCGCTTGAAACGAGTTCTTCTTCTGTGTAGCCGAATGATGCTGATGAAGCAGCCTTCATAGCAGCGTTGATGCCTTCCTTAGTAACGTTGTCGCCCTTAACAACAGCAACAAGAAGAGTTGTTGAACCTGTGGGAACGGGAACTCTCTGAGCTGAACCGATGAGCTTGCCGTTGAGTTCGGGGATAACAAGGCCGATAGCCTTAGCAGCACCTGTTGAGTTGGGAACGATGTTAGCAGCAGCTGCTCTTGCTCTTCTGAGGTCACCCTTTCTGTGGGGGCCGTCAAGAACCATCTGATCGCCTGTGTAAGCATGAACTGTTGTCATGATACCGCTCTGGATGGGAGCATAATCGTTGAGAGCCTTAGCCATGGGAGCAAGGCAGTTTGTTGTGCATGATGCAGCTGAGATGATTGTGTCATCAGCTGTAAGAGTGCCTTCGTTTACGCTGTAAACGATTGTGGGAAGATCGTTGCCAGCGGGAGCTGAGATAACAACCTTCTTTGCGCCTGCATCGATGTGAGCCTGGCTCTTGTCCTTTGAGCAGTAGAAACCTGTGCACTCAAGAACAACGTCAACGCCGATTTCGCCCCAGGGAAGTTCTGCAGCGTTAGCCTTAGCGTAGATTTTGATTTCTTTACCGTCAACAGTGATGCTGTCTTCGCCTGCAACTACTGTGTCAGCAAGAGCGTATCTGCCCTGAGCTGAGTCGTACTTAAGAAGATGAGCGAGCATCTTGGGGTTTGTAAGATCGTTGATAGCAACGATTTCGTAGCCTTCTGCACCGAACATCTGACGGAATGCGAGACGGCCGATACGACCGAAACCGTTAATTGCAACTTTAACTGCCATAGTGAATTACCTCCAAAAAAGTTTATTATTTTTTTGACCGTATCTATTTTATACATTTTTATGGAAATATGCAACAGTTTTTTGCTTAATTTTTTTTATTTTTGAAAGATTTGGTAAACTGAACAAAATTATAAAAAAGTTGAGCGAAAAGGGTGCAAAACATACAAATATTTTTGCTCTTTTTTGCAGAAAAAGATGTTATTTATGATATTTTCCGCCGCTTGAAATCATAAAAGCGCGATAAATCTGTTCAAGAAGCATAACTCTTGCAAGTTGATGAGGAAAGGTCATGGGGCTCATTGAGAGCCTGAATTTTGCCCTGCTTTTAACAGCGGGAGAAAGTCCGTGAGAGCCGCCGATAACAAAACACAGCGTACTGAATCCTGAAACGGCGCATTTTTCAATCTCTTTTGAGAAGTTTTCGGAAGAAAGCTCTTTCCCTTCAATGCAAAGCGCAAAAACGGCATCGCTCGGTGAAATCAGGGCAAGAATGCGCTCGCTTTCATCGCGAAGGGCAGCGTCAATCTGAGCATCGTTCGGGTTATCGGGAAGCCTTGCAGGGGTAAGCTCCGTCACCTTCAGTTTGCAGAAAGCGCCAAGCCTTTTTTCGTATTCGGCGCAAGCCATACGAAGATAGTTTTCTTTGAGTTTGCCGACACAGATTATGTTAATGTTTATCATTTTTATTCTCCTGAAATCAAAGCGCAATCACGGGATTGAGATCGCCTGCAACAGTGAGCAGATAGTCAATGTTTTCAACAGCTCCCGCCATTCTCATTGCGGCTCTTGTTGTTTCGAATGCTAGGGCGGGCATATTGTTTTCTTTGCTCAGATGGCCGAGCACGAAACGGGTTGTTCCCGATTGCATAAGTTTCACAGCCGTTTCGGCGCATCTCTCGTTGGATAGATGGCCGTGGTCAGAAAGAATTCTCTCCTTCAGAAAAAACGGATACGGCCCGTTTCGGAGCATCCCCACATCGTGGTTTGATTCAAGCAAAACAAGGTCACAGCCGTAAATTGCATCCATAACGGTATCGGTCACCATGCCGATATCAGTTGCAACTGCAAGACGCTTGCCGTCGGGCGTAACAACCGAGTAGCCTGTGCTTTCGCGGCTGTCGTGAGGGGTTCTGAACGGTCTTATGAATATGCCCCCCGCTTCCATACCTTCACGGGGGATGATGTCTGTTTTCATTTTTGCCGTTATTGCGCCCGCATCTTCCATACCCGCAAGGGTGCCTTCGGAGGCATAGACTTTTGTACCGTGTCTTTCGGCAAAAACTCTTATTCCGTTTATGTGGTCGGAATGCTCGTGAGTGACAAATATTGCGGCAATTGAATTCGGGTCAACGCCAATGTTTTTCAACGCATCAGCGGTTCTTTTTGCGCTTACGCCAACATCAATCAGGATTCCTCCCTGAGATGTTCCGATATAAGTTGTGTTGCCGCTGCTTGATGAATATAAAGAACAGAATTTTGCCATATCAATTATCCTTTTGCAATAAAAGCGGGCTGCCCGTGAAAGAACAGCCCTTATTATAATACAATTATATTATCTCAACCTGCGTTTGTGAGGCTGTTGGGCTCGGGGCAGAACACCCTCTTGATATCCGCACCTATTCCGCGGAATTTTTCAACAACCTCTTCGTATCCTCTGTCGATATGAAGAATATCTTCAACCTCTGTTGTGCCGTTTGCGGCAAGTCCCGCAATAAGCATAGCGGCACCCGCTCTGAGGTCGTCGGCTCTTACGGGAGCGCCTTTGAGCTGTTCAACGCCCTGAATAACGGCAAGCTGACCGTCCGCCTTGATATCTGCGCCCATTCTGTTGAGCTGCTCTGCATAGCGGAAACGGTTCGACCATATGCTCTCTGAAATGATGCTTGTGCCGTCTGCAAGAGCAAGAAGCACTGCCATCTGAGGCTGCATATCGGTGGGGAAGCCGGGGTGAGGCATTGTTTTGATTGTGCACTTGCCGGGTCGTGTGTCAAGCGCAACTCTTACAGCATCATCGAATTCTTCAACAATTGCACCGCATTCGATAAGCTTTGTTGAAATTGATTCAAGATGCTTGGGGATAACATTTTTGATTAATACATCGCCCTTTGTTGCGGCGGCGGCAACCATATATGTGCCCGCCTCAATCTGATCGGGGATAATCGAATATGTGCAGCCGTGAAGCTGCTCAACACCTCTGATTTTGATAACATCGGTGCCTGCGCCTCTGATATCCGCACCCATTGAGTTGAGGAAGTTTGCAAGGTCAACGATATGAGGTTCTTTTGCGGCGTTTTCAATAACAGTAAGTCCTTCAGCTTTAACTGCGGCGAGAAGGATGTTTACAGTTGCGCCAACGGATGCCATATCAAGATAAATAGGGCTGCCGAGAAGCTTATCTGCTTTTGCTTCAACGGTTGCGTTATCTTCAACCGAAACGCTTGCACCGAGAAGCTCGAAGCCTTTGATATGCTGGTCGATGGGTCTTGCGCCGAGATAGCAACCGCCAGGCATTGCAACCTTCGCTCTCGAAAACCTTCCGAGAAGGGCGCCGATAAAATAATACGATGCACGCAGATGCTTTGTCATATCGTGAGAAATAACATATGAGTCAACACGGCGTGAATCTATTTCGATTGTGTTTTTGTTGATAAGCTTTACGCTTGCGCCGATATGTCTGAGAATTTTCATCATATAGTTAACGTCGCTGATGGAAACGGGAACATTCTCAAGCACACAGATATCCTGCGAAAGGATAGCGGCGGGAATAATCGCAAGGGCGGCATTCTTGGCTCCGCTGATTTCAACTTCGCCTCGAAGGGGGGAACCGCCGTTGATTATAAATTTCTCCAAGAGTTTTACCCTCTTTCGTGATGTTATATATACAAAAATCTATAAGTGTTCAAAATCTAAGGTATTATAACACTTATTTTCTGTTTTGAAAAGACCTAATATAAAAAAATATGTCATTTTTTCTTAATTTTTTTGTAATTGTTTGTGTTTTTGTGCCGAAAAGAACCGCAACACAAAAACTGAACACTGTACGCCACATATAGTATGCCGAAAAAACCGCTTCATATATGCTGTGAAATTTTAAATTACAAAAAGGCAGAATAGCCAAAATTTTTGTTCAATATTTGTTGGAAACACACAAATGCTTTTTTCACTGAAATTCTATTTGTGTTTTTAACCAAAACGTGCTGAAAATGCTTGAAAATAAACAGAACTTACTGTTGTTTTCAACAAATAAGCAGCCTGTTTTTTGCACTTTTTATCAAAAAACAGCTTTTGAATGCAAGTATGGTCAAAACCCTGTTGCGTTGACTTTCTTACCGAAAATTTGGTAAAAATCAATAAAAACAGGGCGAAATTCATAATAAATTCAAAAAAATATTAAAAAAATCCGAATATTTCTATTGCAAAAATCCGTTTCATTGTGTAAAATGTATATGTCCCAATGGTCATTTTGTATAAATTCACAATGAAGTCAAAACAAATCGAATGAGGGGTAATAATTATGTCCAACAGAATTTTTCAGGGTCTTGTTCATCAGATGCGTGATGCGGTAGGCAGAACTCTGGGTGTTATCGATGAAACGGGAACCATTATTGCTTGCAGCGAGCTGAGCAAAATCGGCGAAGTTATTTCAACTGCAAATGATGTTTTTGCCGATAATGAGCTCCATTATATCAACGGATACACATTCTGCAATTTCGGAACACATATCCAGACAGAGTATGCCGTTTTTGTTGACGGAACAGATGAGCTTGCAGGCAGATTTGCGGCTGTTTGCTGTGTTTCACTTGAGAACCTCAAACAATATTATGAAGAAAAATTCGACAGAGGCAACTTTATTAAGAATGTAATTCTTGATAACATTCTCCCCGGCGATATCTATATCAAATCAAGAGAGCTTCGTTTTACTGCCGAAGCAACCAGAGTGGTTCTTCTTATCAGAATCACCGACCATAACGATGCAGCAGTGTTTGATGCCGTTCAGAATCTTTTCCCTGATAAGAGCAAGGATTTTGTTATCAACATAAACGAGCACGATATTGCCATTGTTAAAGAAGTAAGAAACAACATCGAAACCAAAGATCTTGAAAAGCTTGCACGCTCAATTTCAGATTCATTGAGCACCGAGCTTTATACTCATGTTCTTGTAGGCATCGGAACAACCGTTGAAGGCATCAAGGATCTTGCACGTTCGTTCAAGGAAGCACAGATTGCTCTCGAAGTAGGCAAGGTTTTCGATACCGAAAAAACAATCGTAAGCTATGATAATCTCGGTATTGCAAGACTTATTTATCAGCTTCCCTCAACTCTCTGCGATATGTTCCTCAGAGAAGTGTTCAAGAGAGGCTCAATTGAAAGCCTTGACCACGAAACACTGTTCACAATTCAGCGTTTCTTTGAAAACAACCTCAACGTTTCCGAAACATCAAGAAAGCTTTTTGTTCACAGAAACACTCTTGTTTACAGACTTGAAAAAATCAAGAAGCTCACAGGTCTTGATCTGAGAGAATTTGACGATGCAATCGTATTCAAAGTAGCTCTCATGGTTAAGAAATATCTTGATGCAAAGCCCGTTAAATATTAATTTAAGTTTCGATATCTGAAAAAAATTGTTTAAGGATATGATACTGTGATTCAATTCAATAATGTTTCCAAAAAGTATGATAACGGAACTCATGCTTTGAAGGATATAAACCTTACCATCGACAAGGGCGAATTCGTTTTTGTTGTCGGCTCATCGGGTGCGGGTAAAAGCACCTTCCTCAAGCTGATGATGAGAGAAGAAGTGCCCTCAACGGGTTCAATTATCGTTGAAGATGTCGATTTAACAAAGATAAAGAAAAGAGATATTCCCAAATTCCGCCGCAGACTCGGCATTGTGTTTCAGGATTTCAGGCTTATTCCCAATATGACGGTTTTCGATAATGTTGCGTTTGCAATGAGAGTTATCGGAACAAAAGAAAAGAAAATCCGTCGCAGAGTGCCTTATGTGCTCAGCCTGATGGGTCTTAATGAAAAGGCAAGATGTTATCCCCAGGAGCTTTCGGGCGGTGAGCAGCAGAGAGTTGCTCTTGCAAGAGCTCTTGCAAACAATGCAGAGATTATTATTGCGGACGAGCCTACGGGCAACGTTGACCCTCAGATGAGCTATGAAATCGTTGAGCTTCTTATGCGTCTTAATGAAGCAGGCACAACGGTTATAATGGTTACTCATGAGCACAGCCTTGTTCGTTGCTTCGATAAGCGAGTAATAATTCTTGAGAAGGGAACCGTTGTTTCTGATGGCGGTGTTCTTGTCAGAGAAGCGGCAACATCCCATATCAATCCCGTCAGCGAACTCGAGAACGCATATGTCGTTCCTCCCGAAGAGGATTATTCGGCTTACGCAGGCGGCGTTGATGCTCCCGTTGAAATAGCGGAAGACTTTATTGTGACGGGAGGAGAAAACTGATGGGTAATATAAGATACCTCACCAAAGAAGGTTTTCGCAACCTCAAGGTAAACAAACGAATGACAGTTGCATCGGTAACTGTGCTTTTCAGTTGCCTTATGCTTATCGGCATTGCGTTTATGATTCTCGTTAACATTCAGGGATTTATAACGGGAATTCAGAGCGAAAACGTTATTATGGTTTATGCAGAGCTTGGCAGCTCGAACTATAATTATAAAGCTTTGGGCAACAGTCTCAGAGAGCTTGATAACATTCAGAGCGTTGAAGAAGTGCGCAAGGAAGATGCTTATGCTGAGCTTCTTGCGGATTCTGAAATGGATGAAAACACAAGAGCATATCTCAGCAATCTCGAAAATCCGCTTCCCGATGCATACAGAGTAACTGTTAAGGATATGGCGGGCTTTGAGAATATTGTTAACGAAATCAAACAGCTCGAAAGAATAGAAAGAGTTTATGAAAACGGAACTCTCGCAAGGCAGCTTCAGGATATCAGAGATTCTGTATCATATATAAGCATCGGCGTTATTCTGCTGCTCCTTATAGTTTCACTCTTTATTATATCCAATACAATCAAAATTACCATGTTCAGCCGACGCCTTGAAATCAGCATTATGAAAAGCGTAGGCGCAACAAATTCATTTATACGCTGGCCGTTTATGGTTGAAGGTGTTATAATCGGCATTATTGCAGGCTTGCTTGCAACGGGCGCCGTATGGGCTGTTTATGAATTTGCTCTCAGTTCGTTTGCGGCAATGCTTTCAGGCCTTGCAGACGGTATCGAGCAGGTTGAATTCAAAAATTATGCGCTTCTCCTTGGCGTTTCGTTCGTTGGAATCGGAATTTTTACCGGTATTTTCGGCAGCGCAACCTCAATCAGAAAATATCTTAAGGAAAGGAAGTTTGTTGAGCTTGAAGACTGATAAAAGCATTAGAAAAAGGCTGATTTGTTTTGTTGTTGCTTTGATTTGTGTTTTCGCCTCAACGGCTTTCCCTCAGGCATCAGCGCAAACCGTTGAAGAAATGAATGATGAAATCGCAAAGATTGAGCAGGATCTTCAGGAAAATCAGGAAAAACTTGACGAAATTGAAGACGATATCAAAACAAATGAAGATAAGCTTAAAGAGCTTAACGGTCAGATTGATAAAATTGACTACCAGATAAATCTTCTTGATAAAAGCATTGATATTCTCAACAGCGATATCAATTCAATCGAGAATAATATCGAAGTCACATCAAATGATATTGAAGAAATAAACATTCGCAGAGAAGAAATAGTTCTTCAAATAGCCGAAACTCAGGCTCTTATGGATGAAACCGAAAAGATGGTTCTCGAAAGAATACGCGAGAATTATATGTCGGGCGGAACAGGCTCAACGCTTGAACTTCTTCTTTCAAGCGAGGATATGGCAACATTTTTCGCAAGAAAAGAGCTTCTCACAAGAGTTAATGAAGAGGATACAAAACTTATCACGACGCTTTCGGCTGATATTAATGACCTTAATGATCTCAGTGTAGAACTTGAAGCCAAGAAGGTTGAGCTTGAAGAAAAAGAGCAGTCGCTCAGCGATCAGATGGTTTCTCTTACGGAAAAACAGGATGATCTTGAAAGCAGCAAGGAACTGCAGAAAGATAAAAAGAGCGATGTTACCGATAAGAAGAATGAGGTAAAATACATTCTTGATGATCTTGATAAGGACAGCGATGCATACAAAGCTGAAATCAAGCGTCAGGAAAAAGAAATAGAGAAGCTTGAAGCTCAGATTGAATCAGCCATCAAGTCGGAAGGTTCAGTTTCGGGCGATAAACCCGATGAAGAATACAACAATGACGGCAAGATGATGTGGCCCGTACCCGGCGCAACAAGGCTTACCGCAACATATCCTTCATACAGCGACGGAAGCTATCATGGCGGTATTGATATCGTAAGAACCGATGTAACAACAAAGGGCTCGCCATTCCTTGCGGCGCAGGGCGGTGAAGTTATTCTTGCTCTCAATGACGGCAACTGGAATTACGGCTTCGGAAATTATTGTATCATTGACCACGGCGACGGCAAGCACACCCTTTATGCCCACGCTCAGACGCTTTATGTAAGCAAGGGCGACATAGTGCAGAAGGGCGAAAAAATCGGTCTTATCGGAAACACGGGAAACACAACCGGACCTCACCTTCATTTTGAAGTGAGAATCAAGGATTCAAGCGGAAACGTTAACAGATCAAACCCCTTGAATTATGTTTCAAAACCATAAGTAAAAGGCGGCTTAATGCCGCCTTTTTTGAAAGAAAGGATGGCCGCTATGAACAAAAAAATTTCACTCGGCCTGTGTATTTCGCTGATTATCATTTCAATAACGGCAACCTTTGCCGTGACAATGGCCTCATCAAAGCAGATTTTCAGCAAAATTATGAATAATATTTCGCAAAGGTCACAGAATTATCAGTCTGTTGAAGAAATAAGTCAGATAGTTTCAAACTATTTTTACGGTTCGGTCAACGATAATAACGAGCTTAACGCGTCGCTTACCGAAGGCTATGTCAACGGTCTTGGCGACCCCAACAGCGTTTATCTTAACGCAACAGAATATGCCTCGTATATGGCAATGCTTGAAGGCGGTGTGACAGGCGTAGGCATAGAAACGGCGTATAACTATCAGACAAGCAGTTTCGTCATAACTTATGTTTATGAAGGCTCGCCTGCTGAAAAAGCGGGGCTTAAAGCGCTTGATGTTATAACTGCGATTGATAACTCAACCGTAACAATGAGCAATTATTCCGTTTTGAGCAATTCGCTTTACGGCAGTATGCTTTCGTCGGTAAGCATTGAATATGAGAGAGACGGCGAAACAAAGGTTGCCGAAACAATGCTCGGCTTTTCAATTCCAAGCGTAAAAAGCAATCTTTACGGAAATGTTGGTTATATCAAAATAAGCGGATTCTATAAAAATCCCGCCTCGGAATTCAAGGCGGCGGCTGAAAAACTTGTTGAATCGGGCGCTGAAAGTCTTGTTTTTGATGTAAGAAACGTTTCAAGCGGAACAATCGATTATGCAGCTCAGGTTATCGATGTTATTGTGCCTGCTGTTTCAAAAAATATCGCTGTTGCAAAGGATAAAAACGGCGAAGTGTATAAAAATAAAATCTTTACCGCGGAAAACAGCAATATTACAATGCCCGTTGCGGTGCTTATAAACAGCGGAACAAGCGGGCCTGCGGAGCTTTTCGCCTGCGATATGAGAGATATCAGTCAGGCTCACCTTATCGGAACAAAAACCGCAGGTGTCGGAACAATGCAGGAGCTCTTTGCTCTTGAAGACGGAGGCGCAGTGCTTCTGACGGTTGCTCTTGTTGAACCCAACGGCGGCGAAGCGGCAGTTTATAATGAAATCGGCATTGCTCCCACTGTTGAAGTCACTCTCAATTCAACAGCAACAAATCTTGATTTGCTCACAACAGAGCAGGATAATCAGCTTTCAAGCGCAATCAATATGATGGCATCTTAAAACTTTCGGCGAAGCTCAACAACCTTGCCGAGAATTGAAACGGGAAGAGAATCTATTTCTTTTTCTGAAAACAGCATAGGTTCAAAAACCGGATTTTCAGGCACAAGCATAAGGCTTGTGCCTTTTTTTATTACTCTTTTAACCGAAAGCTCGCTCGGGCCTATTGCAACTGCGGCAATATCGCCGCTTCTGACCTCGGCGCGTCGGCTTATGATTACGGTATCATCAAGCATAAGAGTAGGGGCCATGCTGCCGTCATTAACGGTCAGTGCAAAAAAATCAACTCTGCCGAGTTTTTCTTCCGCAGCTTCTGCGGTTATGCGGTCAAAGCCAGGGATAAGGTTTTCATCCTTCGGTTTTTCAAGACCAAGCAAAACTTCAACAGAAACACCGAATGCTTTTGCGAGCAGAGTGAGGCTGTTTCTGTCCGGCACGGTTC
>JAZLBI010000161.1:0-3027 GCA_045613625.1 Acutalibacteraceae bacterium
TGGTTACAAACTGCCGCGCCATCAACTGCTGTCAGGGACCCGGAACAAACGAAAACGGTGAGATTCTTTATTACACCGCCGCAATGTGGTTCTGGGGAAGCGTAAACAGCACAATTCAATACTGCGAAATTGCAGGTCAGAAAAATGTCGGCGACGGTATGGCGATTGACTTTGATTCCTATTCGCATAACTGCACCTACCAGTACATATATTCACACGACAATATGCGCTTCATCTGCAACTGTCCCTTCCACAGCGGCCACAAAAACAATACGGTGCGCTACTGCCTGTCCGTTAATGACAACGGCGGAAGAAGCAGACTTTCGGCAAATCCGGGTGAACACGGACTTAAATTTTACAACAACACAATAGTCAACTGTGCCGATTTTTATATGATTGATATGTACGATTCGGTTATTGCAAACAACATTATCGCCCCTGCCGACGGCTACGTTGTGGTTTGCGATACGGCGGATTATTTCCGTGACGGCAATGTTTTTGCAAACAACTGCTACTATAACACCGCAAATCCGTTTTGCGACTTGTTTTCAAAAAATACTGTCCCGGGCTTTGTGGGCAATGATTTGACATCGCTTGAAAGTTTTATGCTTTCGGCAGACTCACCGCTTATCGGTGCGGGAACTGAAGTTGAGGGTAACGACCTTAAAACCGATATTTTCGGTAATGAAATAACGGGCAACAACATCGGTTGCTACGGTGCAGACGGTGAGGAAGCTGAATACGAAGGCGAGAATATTATTGAGAAAATTATAAGATTCTTCAAGGAGCTGATTAACAGAATCATCCGTGAATCAGACGGACTTAAAGATTATTAATAAACAAAAAATGTGTGTTATATTTATCTGAATAAATTTTATATTATGAACGAAGTGTTGTTGATTACGGTGGCTGTGAGCCGTTAGTAAGGTTGAAAATAAAAATTAAAAAGCTTTTTAATATCAAAATACAGAACAGTTAGAAATTTCTGTTAAGGAGTGAATTTATGGCTACTACACCAAACAGTCAGAATTTTCCGCAGTTTTCGCAGGCTGAAATTATCAGCGAAATTAAAAAAACATCAAACAACGATATTTCTGATCTCCGTTTTTATCCTGCGATTCAGAACAGACCGAATGAGATAATCAAAACCGAAAAGGAAGAAAACGGAATCGTTCTCGCTCTCGGCACAGTTGCCCGCAAAGCGGTGCTTTCCTATACCCACGAAACGTCACTGCATCTCTATAAGTCTGCCGATGCAACCGTTGATATCTTATATCTGCATATCAATCTCTGGACAGATGATATTTTCAGAGTTGTTTTTTCGAAGGATAAAGAAATTTCAAATCCTTTTTTCGGGCTTCCCTCAGACGCACAGATGCTGATTGCAAAGCCTGAAAAAGTTGAATTCAGATTAACAGAAACCGACGGATATATTTGCCTTGCAACAAACAAAATTGAAATCAGAATAGATAAAGCAACTATAAAAATTTCTGCAAGATATATTGACGGCAAAGAATTTTACAGCCAGAAAAAGCAAGATTTCAGCACGGGAGATATTCATGATCTGGCACTTGCCGATACGGATAATAATTATGCCTGCTTTGAGGCTCTTGAGCTTGAAACTGATGAAGTTATTTACGGTCTTGGCGAACGCTTTGATTCGCTTACACGAAACGGCAGAACAGTTGATTTTCACAACAAAGATGCCGTCGGCACAACAAGCCGCCGCACATACATAAACATTCCGTTTTATCTTTCAACAAAAGGCTACGGACTTTTCCTCAATTCAGGAGCAAAAACCGATTGGCAGATTGCAACAATGGATCTGAGTGCATTGCAGTTTGCTGTTCTTGACAGTCAGCTTGATTATTTTGTAATCGGCGGCAAAACTCCGAAAGATATAATCAAAGGGTATTGCGGTCTCACGGGTTTTGCTGAATTGCCTCCGCTCTGGAGCTTCGGTCTGTGGATGAGCCGAAACAGCTATACCTCATGGGAAGTTGTTGACGATATTGCAAAGAAAATCCGTGAAAACGATATTCCCTGTGACGTTTTACACCTTGATACCGCTTGGTTCAGCAGAGATTGGAACTGTGACCTCAAATTCTCGCAGGAAAGATTCCCGAATCCGAAAGAGCACATTGAAAAATATAAAAAAGACGGCTTTAAAATCAGCCTGTGGCAGTATAACTTCATTCCGCCCAATGACGATAATGAGCATTACCACGAAGCGGTGAAATACGGTTATCTTTCAAAGGATAAAGACGGCAATCCCTATCAGTTACCCGAAACTTGTCAGGGAAGCTGGGTGAAAGACGTTACCATTGACTTTTCAAATCCCGATGCATGCAAATGGTATGCCGAGAAAATCAGAGAACTCATAAAGCTCGGAGCAGGTGCAATCAAAACCGATTTCGGCGAAGGAATAGCGGAAGATGCAGTCTATCAGAACATTGACGGCAAGCATTTTCATAATCTCTATTCGCTCGTCTATAACGGCGTAGTTTTCAATGCAACAAAATCCGTATCGGGTGAAAATATTGTGTGGGCAAGAAGCGGAACGGCAGGCAGCCAGCGTTATCCTCTTCATTGGGGCGGTGACAGCCAATGCACGTTTGAGGCTCTTGCAGGAACTCTGAGAGCAGCGCTTTCGCTCGGTTTGAGCGGCATACCGTTCTTCTCACACGATATAGGCGGATTCATAGGCACACCCGATGATGAACTCTATGTGCGCTGGGCACAGCTCGGATTTTTCTCATCGCATTCCCGCTGCCACGGTGTCGGCGATAACAATTACCGTGAACCCTGGAGATTTTCAGAAGAAGCCTGCGATATATTCAGATATTACGATAAACTCCGTTATTCGCTTATGCCGTATATCTATGAGCAGGCAGAAAAATGCACCGAAACGGGTCTGCCGATGATGCGTGCGTTGTATCTCGAATATCCTGATGACAGAAACGTCAGATATGTCGATGACGAATATCTTTTCGGCGACAGTCTGCTCGTTGCTCCGATACTCAAGCC
>JAZLBI010000162.1:0-7421 GCA_045613625.1 Acutalibacteraceae bacterium
TCCGCCTGAATTATAGTATGCCTGAGTGCGGTACCAATCGGTGATAATCCAGCTTACTCTTCTGATTTCGCCGAGCTCACCGCTCTGAACGAGTTCACGCATTTTTCTGTAAACGCAGTTTGTGCGCTGGTTATACATAATGCCGAAAACGAGGTCTGTTTTTGCGGCAGCCTCATTCATCTCTCTTACCTGCTTTGTGTAAACACCTGCGGGTTTTTCTGTGAGAACATTAACGCCCTTGCTGAAAGCATACTGAGCGATGGGTGAGTGGTCATAGTGAGGAGTTGCGATAAGAGCAACATCAACCTCGCCGCTGTCGATAAGCTCTTCGGCGCTGTTGTATGTTTTGAGAGAAGGCATTGCATTCTTTGCGTTTTCGAGTCTTGCAGGGTCGATATCCGCAACAGCGGTTATGCGAAGCTCCTTGTGATTACCCTTAAGATGCATATTGATATGTGACATACCCATATTGCCAACGCCGATAATGCCGAATCTTACGGGCTGAACTTCTTTTTCTATAATATTATGAATTGCACTGCAAGCCGCTGCAAATGATGTCATATTATCGGGATAAACGAATTTTTTGTTCATTGCGTTTGCGGTTGCATCGTCGGGTTCAAGGTTATCAAGACCTTCAAAAACGCGGAGATGAGGCTCAACCGAAAGGAAGTATACGCCTTCTTTCTGATCAAGCATTTTCATGATTTCAACGATGTGTCCGTCGCCTTCGCCGGCGGGCACAACAGTGTCGATTTCTGCAATGCAGTCTTTAACGTGGAAATATGTAACATAATCCTGAAGAAGCTTGAAGCCTTCAAGAGTGTCTGAGCCGCACTGAATATAATTTGAGGGATCGAAAATGCAGCCCATTCTTTCGCCGAAATATTCTGCAAGTTCGAGGCATCTTTCTGTTATATCGCCGTAAATGCCTTTTTCGTTTTCGTGGCAGCAGAGAATTCCGTGCTCATTTGAATAGTCAACCATCGCGTTGAGTCTTGCATAAACTTCGTCTTTATATTCGTCTCTGCTCTGTCCCTTTGTGAAAAAGAAACTGAACATTCTGATATATTTTGTTTCAAGCACCTTGGCAACCTCAACGGTCTGCTTGAAAGCTTCGAAATGAGGAGCGAAATCATCGTCAATTTCGATTTTGCCGTAATGCGAGCCGATTGAAGAAACCTTGATTCCGTTATCGTCAAGAATTTTTTTGAGCTCTTTTGCTTCTTCAACAGTGAAGTTTGAAATGTTTTTTCCGTTTACGTTTCTGAGCTCGATATACTCAATTCCGTTTGCTTTGCAAGCCGCAATCTGTTCGAGAATATCGGGTGATGCTTCGTCAGCAAAAGCCGAGAATAAAAATTTTGCCATAAATAAACAACCTCCGTGTTTATAATATATCAGTATAATTTTATCACTTTTTTATAATAATGCAAGCATATTTATGAAAATATTCAGACAAAATTTAAATCTGATTGTTTAATATTACTAAAAAGGTATTGACACAAAAAAACAAAATAGGATAAAATTGAATAAAGAAAGGGGCGTTTATATGAAAAAAATAATTGCAATTATTCTTTCGGCAGCTCTCATTGTTGCTGTTGCGGCAATGCCTGCAAATGCGGCCGAAATCAAAAAGGATAACGCTACGGATTATCCCTATATTTTTGTTCACGGAATGGGCGGCTGGGGCCCGAGCAACAGCTTCTATGAATTGTCACCCTATTGGGGCGGCGGTCTTTCAATAGGCGCAGGCACCGACCTTATAAAAATATTGAATGAGCAGGGCATTGAAGCCTATGCACCGTCTGTTGGCCCTCTCAGCAGCGCTTGGGACAGAGCCTGCGAGCTTTTTGCTCAGCTTACGGGCACTGTTGTTGACTATGGCGAGGCGCATTCGAAGGCGCATAATCACGACAGATACGGTTTTGACTACACAGGCAAGGCAACCATGGGCGAGCCCTGGGATCTGAAAGAAAAAATCAATCTTGTTGGTCATTCCTTCGGCGGAGCAACGGTAAGATTGTTCACTTCACTGCTCGCTTACGGCGATGCGGATGAAATTGCCGCAACAGGAGAAGCAACAAGCCCTCTTTTTAAGGGAGGCCACAACTGCGTTCATTCCTGCATAGCTCTTTCGGCGCCTCATAACGGTTCTCAGGTTGCAAATATGCTCGTTGACCCTCAGCTTATTCTGCTTATGTCGGCGGCGCTGAATGTTATCGGAATGGTTTTCGGCAACGAATTTCTTGTTTTCTCTTTTCAACTCGGACATTTCGGTCTTACCCCTGAAGAGGATGAGTTCAGACCGTTTTTCAGCCCTTCGGGAATATGGGGATATTACGGAACAAATGATAACTGCGGCTATGATATGACGCTCAGAGGAGCTGCGGAGCTTAACGAAAAAATAAAGCTTGCCCCCGAAACATATTATTATTCTTACACAACGGTGAACACAGAAAAAGGTAAGCTTCTCGGCTGTCAGCTTCCCGCAGAGGGATTGAGCCCGATTTTTTATATTTCATCGATGATGATGGCGTCAACAAAAGGTTTTACGGTTGACGGAATAAAAATTGAAGGCGATTGGGAAGTAAATGACGGAATTGTTCCCCTTGCATCTGCAAGATATCCATCGTGCGATGAGGCAACGGCTCTCAGCTATGAGGCTGAAATTGAAAAAGGCAACAAAATAGAGCCCGGAAGATGGTATTATTTTGAGCCGATGGTCGGAATGGATCACTTTGATTTCTGCGGAACAAAGGATTACCCGATGGGATTCGAAAAATTTTATTTCGGAATGATAAACACCGCAAACAGCAGATAAAAATAAAAACGGCTTGCATCGGAATAATCCTTTGCAAGCCGTTAATTCTTTTTTTATTCAGCGTCGTCAGCGTTTTCCCAGTTATGCCAAACAGCCTGAACATCATCGTTATCTTCAAACATTTCAAGCATCTTTGCCATATTCTTTATGTCGTCGGGATTGGTGAGAGCTGTGTATGTTGAGGGAACATATTCAACTTCTGCTGAAACAAAAGCATAGCCCTTTGCTTCAAGGTCTTCTCTTACAGCGCCGCAGTCGTTGGGCTCTGTTCTGATTTCGAAAACGCCTTCGTCATCGGTTATGAAATCTGTTGCGCCTGCTTCGAGAGCGTCTTCCATAAGTTTATCCTCGTCAACGCCTTCAGCTTCAACAACGATAACGCCCTGTTTTGCAAACATAAATGAAACGCAACCGCTCTGACCCATATTTCCGCCGTATTTATCAAAATAATGGCGAACATCGCCTGCGGTTCTGTTTCTGTTATCTGTAAGAGCTTCAACGATAACCGCAACGCCTGAGGGGCCGTAGCCTTCGTATACGATTTCTTCGTAGTCTGCGCCGCCTGTTTCGCCCGCAGCCTTTTTGATGATTCTTTCAATGTTATCGTTGGGAACGTTGTTTGCCTTTGCCTTTGCGATAACATCCTTAAGCTTTGTGTTTGATGCGGGATCGGGACCGCCTTCGCGAACTACAACAGCGATTTCTCTGCCGATTTTTGTGAAAATTTTAGCACGCTGATTATCTGTTTTTTCTTTTTTGCGCTTGATAGTGCTCCATTTTGAATGGCCTGACATTTATAAAACCTCTCTTTAGTGAAATTTCAACCTTTTTATTATATAACAGTTTAGCTTGTGTTGTCAAGAAATTATTCTTTTATGCTTCAGTGCTCGGATGAGTATATGACAGGTGCCATAAATCAAGCTTTGCGCCGTCTGTGAGGATATCTTTTGTTGGCTTTTCGCCTATAAATTCATCTGAAAGTTCAGCGTTGAAGGTAAGAGCATCTCTTTTGATGTTGAAGCAGTAAACCGGGCCCTCGGTGGTTTCAAGTTTGAGAACGCCGTCTGAAACAGAGTATGTACCCTTGAAATTGCTTGATGATGAGGGGTTGACAATGAAAGAAAACTGACCGCTTTCTCTTAAATAGAGGCGAGGGAAAGTGTCGTCTTCCATGCGGTAAATGGCGGGTTGGATGCTGTCTTTGCTTACCGGTTTGCAAGCGGCAAAGCTGAAAAGCATAACAGCTATAAGAACAACAGAAAAAAATCTTTTCATAATAAATTCTCCTTTATATTGAATGCTTGAAGCCTTTGCCGAGTATCTCATTGGCTTCGCTTACAATTGTGAATGTTTTTTCGTCAACGGAATGGACGGTGTTGAGAATGCCCGAGATTTCGTGCTTTCTCGCAACGCAGAGAAGCACGTTTTTATCTGTTCCCGTGTATGCGCCCTTTGCAGGAATGATTGAAACTCCGCGAGGCGAAGAATGAACAATCGCCTGCGAAACCTCGTCTGCTTTATCTGTTACAATCATCAGCATTTTGCCGTTGCCCGTGCCGTAGATAAGGGTATCAATAACCTTTGTGCTCACAAAAATCATAACGATTGCGTAAAGACCGCTTTCAATGCTTCGGAAAACAAGCATTCCCGTAGCAACAACCAGCGCATCGGCAATCATAACGACCGTGCCAACGGTTATGTGCGGCCATTTTTTGTGAACAAGCCTTCCGACTATATCCGTACCGCCGCTTGTTGCGCCGGTTATCATTATCATTCCGAGGCCTGTGCCCTGAAGCAAACCGCAGAATATTGCGGCAAGTAAAGAATCGCCGGCATATGTGAAGGGGATAAGCGCTGTAAGATCAAGCGCCGTTGAAAGAATAACCGTTACCCAGAGAGTTCTTGCAACGAGCTTTTTGCCCAGAAAAATCCACATAAGAATCAGAAGCGGAATGTTCATTATAAGGTTTGCGGTGCCCACGGGGAATCCCGTAAGATGATTTATGATAACCGCAAGACCGGTTATGCCGCTCTGGGCAATAGAATTCGGTATGGAAAGGCTGTTAACGCCTATAGAATACAGAACACAGCCGATGAGCCAGATTCCGTTGTTTTTCAGCAATTTCTGAAATTTGCCTTTGGTCATAAAATAACATCTCCGTTTATTTCATTGCTTCAAAAAGTTCTTTGATTCTGTTGGTTTCGCCTTTGAGATAAAGCCAGCCGAAGAGGCATTCAAGCCCTGTTGCATAATGGTAATCTGCGCTTGATGCGTGCTTGGGGATTCCTCCTGTGTGAGCGTTTCTGCCTCTTTTGAAAACTGCAGTTTCATCCTCGGTAAGCATAGGCATGATTTTGCGTATACTCTCAGCCTGAGCGGCGGCACACACCTTTTTGCTTGCCATTGTGTGAAGAGTGTTAACGGGTCTGTTAGCTTCGCAAACAAGTTCACTTCTTATCAGCAAATCAAAAACCGTGTCACCAACAAATGCGAGAGTAAGCGGGCTGAGAGATGCAACATCCGCTTTTTTATCAGTTAAAGAAGTCAATAAAACACCCCGCAATCAGTTAACAAAATCGAATTCAAGGTCATAAATCGATACGGTATCGCCCTCAGTGATGCCTTTTTCGCGAAGAGCATCGATAATTCCGCTTGAAATGAGAATTCTCTGGAAATATTGCAGAGATTCATAGTCATCAAGGTCTGTGCGCTGAAGAATTTTGAGAAGCCACTGAGCTTCAACAAAGTAGATATCATCTTCAACACGGATTGTGAAGCCTTTATCTGCCTGCTTTTCAAACATTTCAACGGGAATGTTTTCGGCTTCATACTGCCTGATGGGAGGAAGTGTCTGAAGCTTGTTCCAGACTGTTTTTATCAGCTCGCTTGTGCCTTCAAGAATAGGAGCGCACATAGTGTGATATTCATATCCTCTTTCGGTGAAATATTTTTCGAGCCTTTCAAGCTGATCGTCATCGGCAAGGTCGATTTTGTTTGCCGCAACAATCTGCGGTCTTTTTGCAAGCTCAGGGTCGAATTTTTCAAGTTCTTTGTTGATGATTTCGAAATCTTCAATAGGGTCTCTTCCTTCGCTGCCCGCAGCGTCAACAATGTGAACGAGAAGCCTGCATCTGTCAACGTGACGAAGAAATTCGTGGCCGAGACCAACACCGTCGCCCGCGCCTTCAATCAAGCCGGGAATATCCGCCATAACAAACGAGCTTCCCTCACCGAGAGAAACAACGCCGAGAACGGGGGTTATTGTTGTGAAATGATAATTTGCAATGATGGGCTTTGCCTGGCTTACAACCGAAACAAGCGTTGATTTGCCAACATTCGGGAAGCCGAGAAGGCCAACATCGGCGAGAAGTTTAAGTTCAAGGCTGACTTCCCATTCTTCTCCCGGAGTGCCGTTCTTTGCAAAACGGGGAACCTGCCTTGTGGGAGTTGCAAAATGGGGGTTGCCCCAACCGCCTCTGCCGCCTTTGGCCGCAATGAAGGGCTCGTTGCCTGACATATCTGCCATAACAGCGCCGCTTTCAACTTCTCTTATTATTGTGCCCCTGGGCACTTTGATTATGAGGTCTTCGCCGCCCTTACCTTTTTTGCGTCCGCTTGAGCCGTTTTCGCCGTTCGGGGCAGTGTATTTTCTTTTGTAACGGAAGTCAGCAAGGGTAGCAAGGTTATCATCGACCTGAAAAACTATGTTTCCGCCTTTGCCGCCGTCGCCGCCGTCAGGGCCGCCTGCAGCAACATATTTTTCTCTGTGGAAGCTTACTGCTCCGTTGCCGCCGTTGCCCGCTTTTATTTTTATTTTAGCAATATCTACAAACATATTCAGATTCCTTTTCTTTCATATTGAATTCAGGGCATATATCTACATATTAGATTATAACCCAAATATTTGCGATTTACAATAGATTTTTGTTTACTTATTAAATTATTTTATAATTTACAAATTATTTACTATTATTTTTTAAAAATATATGTTATAATACTCTGTAATTATAAAATAGGGCAGTTTGCATTCGAAAAAGAAAGCGGCAAGGCAGGTGAAGGTATGGCAGTAAAAATCAGCGGAATTGAGTGCGGAAGCATTGCAGAAAAAAAGAAAATATCAGCGGGTGATACTCTTCTCAGCATCAACGGAAACACGATAAATGATGTGCTTGATTACCGTTTTCATATCAACGAAACAAAGCTTCTGCTTTCGATTGAAACGGCTGAAGGTAAATCGAAGCTTGTGCTGATAAAAAAGGCTGAGTTTGACGATATAGGCCTTGAATTTGAAACTTATCTTATGGATAAGCAGAGAAGCTGCAAAAACAAATGTATTTTCTGCTTTATCGACCAGCTTCCGAAAGGTTTGCGAAAAAGCCTTTATTTCAAGGATGACGATTCACGCCTTTCCTTCCTCTTCGGAAACTATATCACGCTTACTAACCTGACCGACGAAGAAGCCGAAAGAATAATAAAAATGCATATCAGCCCCGTAAATGTTTCTGTGCAAACGATGAATCCCGACCTTCGGGTGAAGATGATGGCAAACCCCAAAGCAGGCGAAACGCTCCGATATCTCAAAAAGTTTGCCGATGCGGG
>JAZLBI010000163.1:0-8079 GCA_045613625.1 Acutalibacteraceae bacterium
GTTGTTAATGAGCTTCTCAAACTCGGCGCTCAGGTTATATACGAAAAGATGTATGATGTTCACGTTTCGGGCCACGCCTGTCAGGAAGAGCTCAAGCTCATAATGGGTCTTGTCAAGCCCAAGTATTTTATTCCCGTTCACGGTGAGCAGAAGCATCTTCGCAAACACGCTCTTCTTGCCGAAGGTATGGGCATCAGCACAGATAATATTTTCATTGCCGATAACGGCTATGTTGCAGAAATAACAAATCAGTCAATCAAGAGCGCCGCTCCCGTGCCCGCAGGCAAGGTTTTTGTTGACGGCTACGGCGTGGGCGATGTGGGAAGCGTTGTTCTCAGAGACAGAAAGCATCTCGGTCAGGACGGAATTATCGTTGTCACCGCTTCTCTCGATTACGAAACGGGTCAGCTTATTGCAGGGCCCGAGGTTATCTCAAGAGGCTTCGTTTATGTTAAAGAAAACGAGGAGCTTATTGCAAATGCAAGAAAGATTGCCGAAAAATCGCTTGAAGGCTGCTACTACAGCAACATCAGCGATATCAACGCAATCAAGGGTAAGCTCAGGGATGCGGTTTCTCATTTTGTTTATGAACAAACAAAGAGAAGCCCGATGATTCTTCCCATTATTATGGAGGTATAAATGAAATTCAAGGGTTTTTGGTATGACGGTCTGATGATTGCGTTTGCTGCCTGTTTTTCGGCGGTGTTCATTGCCATGACATTTTTTGTTGAGCCCCGTCTCGCTGTTGCCGAGTGCGTAGGCTTTGTTCTGGTGTGCGTAATTGCGGTTTACAGAGCGCTTTCTGCCAAAAACAGATACAGAAGATTTCTTATCAGAACTTCCAAGAAACTTGATTATACAGACACAAAAGTTCTTTCGGGTATTCCGTTGCCCGTTGCAGTGTGCGACGAGGGCGGATACATAGCCTGGTGCAACAAAATCTTTCTCAGCGAGATATCAAAGGACGATATTTCAGCGGCTGATAACATTTCAAAATTCACAGACGGCGTTCAGTTAAGCGAAATCGTTAACCGTGACGGAATGTGTGTGCTTATTGATGAAAGATATTACACCGTTTTTTCCGTTTCATATAAGTCGTCGGGTAAGAAATACAGTGCGATTTATTTTCTTGATAACACGGCTCTTAAAAAGACGGAACTTGAATATTTCAATTCACGCCCCTATGCCGTTTTGATTGAAATGGATAATCTCGACGGTTCACGCACCGATTTGAGAGACAGCGAGATTGCCGAAATCCGAAGCCGTATTGAAGGCACTCTTGATGACTGGACGGAATCATACGGCAGCGTGATGAAGAAAATCAGCGAAGACAGATATCTTATCATTACCGAACAGAAGAATTTCAGCCTTATGACTCAGGACAGATTTTCGATTCTTGAAACGGTAAGAAATTATGAATACAAAGAAAAAAAGACGGGCGCAACCCTTTCTGTCGGCGTTTCGGGCGGTGCAGATATAAGAGCCTGCGAAAAAGGCGCAAGAAAAGCGCTTGAAATGGCGCTCGGCAGAGGCGGAGATCAGGTTGCAATCAAACATAAGGACGGCTATGACTATATAGGTGGCGTTTCGAAGAGCGCAGAAAAGCGTAACAAGGTCAAAAGCAGAATCGTCGGCTCGGCTCTTGCGGAGCTTATGAAATCGAGCAGCAATATCGTTATAATGGGTCACGCATATACAGACCTTGATGCGATAGGCTCGGCTGTCGGTCTTGCGAGCGCAGCTCAGAGCTTCGGTATTCCCGTTTTCATTGCAACGGATAAAAAGAAAACCCTTGCTTCTCCTCTCATTGAAAAGCTTGAAATGGAGGAAATGGGCGATTTGATTATCGGTCAGGAAACAGCGTCGGAGCTTCTTGATAAAAGAAGTCTTCTTATAGTTGTTGATACTCATATCGAATCGTTCGTTGAATTTCCGAAGCTTTATGATAAGGCAGAAACGAAGGTTATCATAGACCACCACAGAAGAGCGGCGGCAGATATTGAAGATGCGGTTATCTTCCATCACGACCCCGGCGCTTCATCCGCAAGCGAAATGGTAACAGAGCTTATCCAGTATATGGATATTGAAACCGAAATTTCAAAAACCGTTGCAGAGGCTCTGCTTGCGGGCATTATGCTCGACACCAAGGATTTTGTTATCGGCACGGGTGTTCGCACCTTTGAAGCTGCAGCTTATCTTAAAGATAAAAAGGCTGATATGATCAGCGTTAAAAAGCTTTTTGCGAATTCTCTTGAAGTGAACAAGCTCAGAACAAGAGTTATTTCTTCGGCAGAGAATTTTATGGGCTGTGCAGTATCGGTTGTTGATTTTGATTCGCCCGATGTGAGAATCATTGCGGCTCAGGCGGCGGATGAGCTTCTCAAAGTCAGCGGAATCAAAGCTTCGTTCGTTATGTTTGAAAATGCGGGTGCAATCAATATTTCGGCACGAAGTCTCGGCGAAATCAATGTTCAGGTTATTATGGAATCCCTCGGCGGCGGCGGTCATCAGACTATGGCAGCGTGCCAGCTCAAGGGCTATGATATGACAAAGGCAAACTTCGCACTTCAGGGTGCAATCAACAAATTTTTTGAAAATAATTAAGGAGACAGATAAAATGAAAGTAGTACTTGTTCAGGATGTTAAAGGACTCGGAAAGAAAGGCGAGCTTGTCAACACTTCAGACGGCTATGCAAGAAACTTCCTTTTCCCCAGAAAGCTTGCAATGGAAGCAAATGCTCAGGCAATGAGCGAGCTTAAAAACAGAGAGGCTGCCGAAAAGCACCGCATTGATACCGAAATTGCGGCGGCTAAGGCAAACGCTGCAAAGCTTGAAGGAAAAACCGTTAAGCTCACCGCAAAGGGCGGCGCAAACGGCAAGCTCTTCGGCTCGGTAACTTCAAAAGATGTTGCAACTCTCATTTCAAAGGAATACGGTATCGCTCTCGATAAGCGCAAGGTTGTTGTTGAGGATATCAAATCATTCGGCACATATCCCGTTGAAGTCAAGCTCTATAACGGCATTTCAGCTTCAATGTATGTTGCTGTTCAGGAATAATTCATAAAATTCATCCGAACGGAGAATAAAAATGGCACAAAACGGATTGTTTACGCTTGATAATATTCAGATGCCTTTCAGCGCCGAGGCTGAGCAGGCTGTGCTCGGCAGCATTCTTGTTGACCCCTCGTGCCTTTCGCAGGCGGCGGTTTACATAAACCCCGAGTCGTTCTATCTTCCTCAGCATGCGGCGATTTTCTCGGCAATGATAACTCTCGACAGCACGGGCAAAACCATTGACCCCCTTGTTGTGCTCGACCTTCTTGTTCAGCAGGGCGTCTATGATAACGGCTCTGGCAGAAATTATCTGTTTGAGCTTGCTCAGATGGTTCCCTCAACGGCAAATGTTGAGATGTATGCAAAGATTGTCAGAGAAAAGTTCTATATGAGAACTCTTATCGGCATTTCAAGCGAAACTATTGAAAGCGCTGTTTCTCAGGAAGAAACGGCAGATGCTCTGCTTGATAATGCGGAGCAGAAAATCTATAATATCCGTCAGGGCAAAACTTCAAATGCGCCCTCGAAGCTTAAGGATATTATAGTCAACAATGTTTACGATACCCTCAAAAAGATAACCGGTGAAGACAGAGACCTTTATAAAGGCTTCACAACAGGTTATTCAGACCTTGATAAAATCCTCACGGGTCTTAACCGCTCCGACCTTGTTCTTATCGGTGCACGACCTGCGATGGGTAAAACCAGCTTCGCTCTCAACCTTGCCCGAAATGTTTCGGCAATCGGCAAAAGAAAGGTTCTGTTTTTCTCGCTTGAAATGACCAAAGAACAGCTTGCAATGCGTGTTCTCGGAACAGAAGCAAGAGTTTCAAGCCATAAAATGAGAAACGGCAATATAACTCAGGATGAATGGGTAAGGCTCGGTATGGCAACAAGCGCCCTCAACGACTGTGAGCTTTATTTTGACGATACCTCGAATATCACCGTTCCCGAAATGAAGGCGAAAACAAGGCGACTCGGCGGCGTTGACTGTGTTATCATCGATTACCTCGGTCTTATCAAGGGCAGCACCCGCAGTGAAAACCGAGTTCAGGAAGTCAGCGAAATAACAAGAAATCTCAAAATGATGGCGAAAGACCTCAACATTCCCATTGTTTGCTGTGCACAGCTTTCGAGAGGAACCGAAGGCAGAGGCAAATCCCACCGTCCTCAGCTTTCAGACCTTCGTGAATCAGGTTCAATCGAACAGGATGCCGATATCGTTATGATGCTTTACCGACCCGATTATTACAGCGGCGAAAAAGAAGACGGCGATGAGGCTGAAGCACCCCGTCAGGATGTTAACGTTGCAGAGGTTATCATTGCAAAAAACAGACACGGCGAAACAGGCACGGTAGATTTTGCGTTCGACGGCGAACATACCTTGTTCCTGCAGCTGGAGAAGGTTCACGATGATTGATAAGGTTAAATCAACTGCCGAAAAATATGATATGCTCCGAGAAGGAACAACGGTTGTTGTTGCGGTTTCGGGCGGAAGCGATTCAATGGTTCTTCTGAATATTCTTTGTTCGCTTAAAGAAGAATACGGTTTCAATCTTTGCGCCGCCCATGTTAACCACGGAATCAGAGGCGAAACGGCTGAGAGAGACGAACGGTTTGTTTCGGAAAAATGCCGTGAGCTCGGAGTTGAGCTTCATATAAAAAGAGCGGATGTTCCCGCCATTGCGGCAGAGCAGGGGATGGGTCTTGAAGAATGCGGAAGAAACATCCGCTATGAATTCTTCAATTCTCTCGGCGATGATGTTGTTATTGCAACCGCTCATAATCTCAGCGACAGAGCGGAAACTTTCCTTTTCAATTTTGCAAGAGGAAGCGCACTCAGGGGCTTATGCTCAATTCCGCCGATAAGAGAGAATATAATCAGACCTCTGATTGATTGCACAAAGGAAGAAATTCTGGAATTCTGTGAAAAGAATCTGATTGAATATGTAACGGATGAAACAAATGCCGATGTCAGATATTCAAGAAACAGAATAAGGCATAATATAATAACAGAGCTTCGTGAAATAAACCCTTCGTTTGAGGCGTGTGCGCGAAGATGCATGGATTCTCTTAATGAAGATGAGCGTTTTCTTTCATCTCTTGCCGATGATGAAGTTGAAAATTCAGCTGTTGACGGAGGCTATGATGCGAAAAAACTTGCGAATCTTCCGTTGCCTGTAAAGAAGAGAGCGATAGTTAAGATTATCGAATTATCAAAAGGTGTAACGGTTGAAAGCAAGCTTCTCGGTGCTGTTTGCGATTTGCTTGAAGAATCAGGCAGCGTGCAGATTAACGGCGGCGTTACTGTCAGAGTGCGCAAGGGAATTCTTGATTTCCCTGAGAAAAACGAAAACGAAATTCAGCCTGTTTTTCTTGAAGAAACCGATGCTTTTGCCGAATCTGAAATAAGATATGAAATAATTAACAGGCAAGATGCAAATAATTTACAGAATATTTCAAATTATGGCTTGGAATACAGGCTCGATTATGATAAAATACACGGAAGAGTAACAATCAGAAGCCGTGCAGAAGGCGATAAAATAACTCTTGCCTCAAGAAAATGCACGAAATCGCTCAAAAAACTTTTTAATGAGCTTTCAATAGCTCCCGAAAAAAGAAATTCCGTTGCGGTTTTTGCTGATGATGACGGTGTTATTCTTGTTGAAGGTGCGGGCGTTGATGCCCGTGTGGCTGTGGATAAAACAACTGTGAAAATTTTAAAAGTTAATATAAACAAACGGATGTGAAAGGAAAGTTTCAATGCTTAACGATATCGAAAAAGTATATTACAGCGAAGAACAACTTAAAAATATTGTTGAAAGGCTCGGCAAGCAGATAAGCGAAGATTATAAAGACAAAAATCTTCTTCTTGTGAGCGTGCTCAAAGGCTCGGTTGTGTTTATGGCAGACCTTATGAGAGCAATAACTGTGCCTTGCGCAATAGATTTTATGTGCGTTTCAAGCTATGCTGACAAAGCAGAATCTTCAGGTGTTGTCAAAATCATAAAGGATCTTGATATTAACCTTGAAGGTTATGACCTTCTTATTGTTGAAGATATTCTTGATTCAGGCAAAACCCTCAGCTCTCTCAGACAGCTTCTTCTCGGCAGAAACCCCAGAAGCATAAAAATCTGCACCCTTCTTGATAAGCCCGAGCGCAGAGCAGTTAAAGATATCTGGGCAGATTATTCAGGCGCTGAAGTTCCCGATGAATTCGTTGTCGGTTACGGCCTTGATTATAACGAAAAATACAGAAACCTTCCTTACATAGGTGTTCTTAAAAGAAGCGTTTATGAAAAATAATTGAATTTCCTTGGGGAAAGATAGATTAAGGAGTGATTTATCCAATTGAATACCAAAAATAACAAAACAGGTAAACCGAAGAAAAAATTTGCAACCGTGCTTTCGTATATTCTTATCCCTCTTATGCTTATAAGCGGAATCGCATTCTTTATGTCTTCGGGCAATGAAGAGAAGCTTGAATATTATGAAGTTGTTTCTCTTTTTGATGAGGGCAAGATAGAAGAATATTCTCTTAACCTCAGCAGCGGCGCTCTTGCCTATAAAGAAAAGGGCTCTGATGAGAAAAAGAGCTTTGCCGTTCCCAGCGTCAGCCTTTTTCTTGATGATATTCACGAGGGCGTTATCAAACACAACCGTGAAAATCCCAAAGATAAAATAAAGGCAAGTTATGTTCAGGGTTCAACGGGTCAGTGGATTTATAATATCCTGCCCACCTTGATTCTTCTTGTTATTATGGGCGCGCTCACATTCTTTATGTTCAGAAGAATGAACCAGACAATGAGCAACGAAAACAACAGAACTCTCAGCTTCGGCAAGGCGAGAATAAAGCACGCCAAAGATGAAAAACGCAAGGCAACCTTCAAGGATGTTGCGGGTGCGGATGAAGAAAAAGAAGAGCTTGAAGAGATTGTTGAATTCCTCAAGAATCCTTCAAAGTTTGATTCTCTCGGCGCAAGAATTCCCAAGGGCGTTCTTCTTGTCGGCCCTCCGGGCACAGGTAAAACCCTTCTCGCAAGAGCTGTTGCGGGCGAAGCCGATGTTCCTTTCTTCTCAATTTCAGGTTCTGATTTCGTTGAGATGTATGTCGGTGTCGGCGCATCAAGAGTGCGTGACCTTTTCGACCAGGCAAAGAAGAATTCACCTTCAATCATCTTTATTGACGAAATCGATGCCGTAGACCGCCATAGAGGCGCAGGTATGGGCGGCGGACACGATGAAAGAGAACAGACTCTTAACCAGCTTCTTGTTGAAATGGACGGTTTCGGCGCAAATGAAGGCGTTATTGTTATTGCGGCAACCAACCGCCCCGATATTCTTGACCCCGCTCTTCTCAGACCGGGCAGATTTGACCGTCAGGTAACCGTTAATTATCCCGACACCAAAGGCAGAACGGAGATTCTCAAAGTTCACGCAAAGGGCAAGCCCATCGGCCCCGATGTTGATCTTGACAGCATTGCTCACGCAACCGTCGGCTTTACCGGCGCAGACCTTGAAAACCTTCTCAACGAAGCCGCTCTTCTTGCTGCAAGACGAGATAAGAAGGCGATTACAATGGAAGAAATCGACGAAGCTGCGCTTAAAGTTCAGGTCGGCTCAGAGAAAAAATCCCATAAGATGAACGAAAAAGCGAAGAAGCTCACCGCTTATCACGAAGCGGGTCACGCAGTTTCAAGCTTCTATCTTGAAAATATTGACCCCGTTCATCAGATTTCAATTATTCCCAGAGGTATGGCTGGCGGCTATACGCTTTACAGACCCGTTGAGGATAAGAGCTACACCTCGAAGAATGAGATGCTCGATAACCTTGTCAGCCTTCTCGGCGGCAGAGTTGCAGAGGCTCTTGTGCTCGGCGATATCTCAACAGGCGCATCAAACGATATTGAGCGTGCAACCGAGATAGCAAGAGGAATGGTAACAAAATACGGCATGAGCGAAAAGCTCGGTCCCATAAGCTATGCTTCTGAAAACGAAGAAGTTTTCCTCGGTCGCGACTTTGCTTC
>JAZLBI010000164.1:0-22422 GCA_045613625.1 Acutalibacteraceae bacterium
GTATACTGCCTTGCATCGGCAACGCCGTCAATTCTTCTTATTGCATCGGAATGGCCCTGGCTGATACCCTTGCCCCAGAAGGTGTAATTCTGTCCTTCAGGAAGAATAGCATCAGCATAAAGTCGGTTGAGCGAGAAAAGACCGGGGTCCCAGCCAACTGAAATAATTGCGGTTTTTCCGCCTTCTTTCGCAGTTTTATCGGTGTTTGCAAAATGCTCAGCAATTCTTGCGTGAGTATCAAAGCTGTCAATAACATTGAAAAGCTTTGCCATTGCGGGGGTCTGCACGGGCAAATCCGTTGCGCTGCCGCCGCACATAATCATAACATCGATTTTATCTGCATATTTTTCAACTTCGCTTGCAGAAACAACATTAACGCCTTCAAAAACGGTTTTAACCGTTGAGGGGTCTCTGCGCGTAAAAACTGCGGCAAGCTCCATATCGGGATTCTGGCGTATTCCGCATTCTATGCCCTTGCCGATGTTGCCGTAGCCGAAAATTCCTATTCTTATCATAAACATCATCCTTCCCTGTTTACTACCAAAGTATAACGCTGTATTTTTAAAAATTCAAGAGGTTTAAAGAACTTTTCTGTAATAAAGTCCCCTCGTGAATTCGCCTTTTGCCTTTTCATTATTATTATAGGCATTTATCACATCTGCACACTCATCTTTTGTTTCGTTTGTAAAATAAAGCAAACCAAAATCAACATTCCTTGCATCTTCGGATTTATCCGCAAGCCATACGGGCACGGAATTGAGCACAAAACTGACTCCGTTTTTGCACACAACAGGGAATTCAACTCCCATTCTGTCAACAAGAAAACTGTCTTTTTTGCATTCGGCACAGCTTATTTTGTTTTTTATCGGGCAATTCCTTGTCATCATCAGAGGAATTCTTCCGTAAACAAACACACCTCTCGGCAAATCTCCGCCAAGCTTTGAAATATCGGCAAAACTCATTTCGCACGAAACAAGGCAATCCTTTGCGCCGAGCCTTTCAAGCTCCGAAACGGATTCACTGTTGAATATATTCATTCCGAAGCCGCCCGAAACTCTCATCTCCGCCTTTTCAGCAATGCCGATTCCGTCAAGAGTGCATACCCATGCGATATCTGCACCATATTCTTTTAATGTTTTTAATTTATATATATAGCTTTCTGCGTCCGAGAAAACAGCGGCGGGAATTTCGATTGCAACCTCAATGCCTTTGCTTTTTATTTTTTCAACCGTTTTCCCGTCAGCTTCAATCGGAAGAATAACCCTTGAAACGCCGTTAAGGTTTTCGGGAATCTGCGACACACCGAAAAATCTCACATAAAGTTTCTTTTCGGTTGCATTATGCGGATTTACGGTTAATTTATAACCGTTTATCTCCGCTTTATCTCTTCTTACGGCTTCTTTTTCAAGAAGCTCAAGTGCATCTCTGCGAAGCGCATTTATCGCACCCGCCGAGGCAATCAGCCCTTCTTCGAAATCCACTTTGGCGGAATTGACATAAAACTGAGTGCCGCCGCATTTCGAAATTCTTGCAATCAGATCTTCTTTTGAAAGGGGTTTGTTCAGCGCTTTTTCGGGCATTTTCTCGCTGACCGCTTCCGCTCTGAAGCCCAATGCCGAAACAGCAAGCTTCATCGGCTCATTTTCTTTGAATGTTAATTCAAAATCGACGGGTATCAACGGATTTTCATTATCATAAAGCCTTTGCAGACCCGATAAGACTCCCGATGCACCCTCAACATCTTCTTTGCGCCTTGTGCCGAACATTTCCTTGCCGAGCTTGCCTTCAAAATATCCCTTTGTGAAGCCCGAGCGTGAAAAAACAGCATGAAGCGACTGCGTTATTCCGCTGTTTTCTGTGCCGTCAAGGCTGTTTTTGCAAGCGGTAACCGCCGCCGCAACATATTCGGGGCGCTTCATTCTTCCTTCAATCTTGAAAGAGCAAACCCCTGCTTTTTCGAGCCTTGAAAGCTCATCAACGAGCGATAAATCCTTCAGGCTGAGATTGCTTCCGCCTTTGCCGTTAACACCGAACGGCAAACGGCACGGCTGAGCGCAAAGGCCTCGGTTGCCGCTTCTTCCGCCGAGCACAGAACTCATAAGGCACTGACCCGAAACGCACATACACAGCGCACCGTGAACAAAACATTCAAGCTCCATATCCGTCTGAGACGATATGGCGGCTATTTCTTTTTCCGAAAGCTCTCTGGGAAGCACAGCTCTTGAAAAACCGAGTTTTTCAAGAATACGGATGCCCTCGATGCTTTGCACCGACATCTGTGTTGATGCGTGCATCGGCATAGACTGAGAGACCCGACGCACAATTGCGGCGAGTCCCAGATCCTGCAATATGAGCGCATCTGCATTGATTTCGCAGGCACGCTTCACTGCTCCGTATGCAGTTTCAAGCTCGCCATCGGAAACCAGCGTGTTAAGCACAATGTAAACCTTAACATTTCTTGCGTGGCAATACCGAACGGCCTCTTCCAGCTCTTCATCCGAAAAATTCGACGCATTTCTGCGCGCATTAAGTTCTTTGCCGCCGAGATAGACGGCATTTGCTCCGCACCTGACCGCAGCTTTGAGAGATTCAAAACTGCCCGCAGGCGCAAGAATTTCCGCAGCCATTATCTTGAAGCCTTGAGAGCGGCAAGCTCTTTTGAAACTCTTTCAAGCTCACGCTTTGTGATTTCGGCATCGGTTCTTGCTCTTGCGGCATCCTCAAGATATTCCTGAATCTGACCTCTGAGGTTTTCTGATGTCTGCTCGCTCTTTTTTGCAAGGTCTGCATATTCAAGAGCGGTAACGATAGCCGCCTGAGTAACTGAAATTCTGAAATTATTGCTCATAAGTCCGCTTATTTTCTCATCAAGCTCAGCGCCAAGCCCTGCAACATAATCCAGATCGTTATCTGTTGCGATATTATATTCTTCTCCTGCAATTAAAAGTCTGATTTTTTCCATAAAATTCACCCCGTGATAATATTATTACATTTTGATTATACAATAAAAATATTAACTAATAAAGACATTTTTTAAATTTTTTTGCGTTTATTGATAATCGGTCTGTTATGTGTTATAATGCGATATGTGAAAGGGATGATTCTATGAAAAGATTTGCGGCATTTTTTCTTGCCGTTGCCATAGTTTTTTCGCTCGGCGGCTGTTCTTCGGGCAAAAAAACAGCCCTCAGCATAGCGGGCACAGATATAAACAGCGAAATTTTCACATATTATCTTGATAAAGTTCATCAGGCTCCGAGAGATTACGGTCTGCCCGATAATCCTCCCGACAATGAGCTGAAGGATGCGGCAATCAATGAATGCAAAAAATATCTTGCCGCAAACACGGGCTTTTCTGAGAAAAAGCTGAAACTCACCGTTTCAGAAAAAGTTGAAATTTCGCAGAAAGTGAACAACCATTGGATTCGCTTTGAAAACCACTATAACAAAATCGGCGTTTCAAAACAGACTCTCACCAAAATCTTCACATCGGACGCATACAAAGATGTCCTTTTCTCCGCTGAATACGACAAAGGCACGGGCGACGCCGAAGCCGAAGCAGTTCTTCAGGAATATTTCTATGAGAATTATATCAGTTTCCGCACAGTGTGCGTATATTTCACCGCCGCCAACGGCTCAGCGCTGACCCTTCTTGAAAGAAACCGCCTTCTCTCTGAAATAAACACCCTTGCCGAGAATGCAGGCTCAGATGTTGATGCTTTCGCTCAGACTGTTCAGGAGGCGGGGTATTCGCTCTCAGGTTCGGTTATACTGAAAAAAGGCGCAGACACCTACCCTTCGGATTTCTATGAAAAGGTTGCAGATCAGAACGATGACACGGTTCAGGTTATAACCTATGACGAATGTGTTTTCATCGTGTGGAAAGAAAATCTCAAAGACAAAGGCGAAAGCATTTATATCAGCTACCGCTCAACCTGCATCGACGATCTTTATTCAGACGAATATCAAGAATCTCTTGACGAATATCTCGGCACTCTCACCGTCAAAGAAAAAGGCGAAGTCAATAAAATCGTTAAAAAACTCACATAAAAAGCAATATACCCCGTACATTTCTGTACGGGGTATCATTTTTGTTTATACAGTTATTTCTTCTTTGCGGCAGCTCTCTGAATTGCCTTGATAATTTCAACAATGGGAATTACAAGGAATGCAAGGCCGATTGAAATGCCGTATTCAAGACCGCTGAGGTGAGTGAAATCGAAGAGTGCTGCAACCGCATCAACCTCAACAAGAACCGTTGTGAGGATGAGCGAAAGAAGCATTGCGCCATAAAGCACGATGTTGTGTGACTTCTGCTTGAAAGCCATGCCGAGAACGGAGCCTCTCTGCGAACGCATATTGAATGAGTGGAAAATTTCACACATTGACATTGTGAAGAATGCCATTGTCATACCGTTCTGGCATTCAAAAGCTTCTTTCATGTTGGTGAATGAGAAAGTCCATACGCCGTCATTTGCAAGCATAACGCCTGTGAAATATGATGCAAGGGTAAGAACTGTAACAAGAACGCCCTGATAGAACACATCGAAGCCCATACCGCCTGCGAAAACACCTTCCTTGCTGTTTCTGGGCTGGCGCTGCATAATGTCTCTTTCGGGCTTTTCAAGGCCGAGAGCAAGAGCGGGAATACTGTCTGTTACAAGGTTGATGAAAAGAAGATGAACGGGTTTGAGAATTGTGAAGTTAAGAATTGTTGCAACAAAGATTGAAAGAACTTCCGAAAGGTTTGAGCCGAGAAGGAACTGAATTGCCTTTCTGATGTTATCATAAATTCTTCTGCCTTCCGAAACTGCGGCAACGATTGTTGCGAAGTTATCGTCTGCAAGAACCATATCGGCAACATTCTTTGTAACGTCAGTGCCGGTGATACCCATACCAACGCCGATATCGGCGCTCTTGATTGAGGGAGCATCGTTAACGCCGTCGCCTGTCATTGCGGTTATCATGCCTTTTGCACGCCATGCGTTAACAATTCTTGTTTTATGCTCGGGCTGAACTCGTGCATAAACTCTGAATTCCGTAACTCTTTCAGCGAAATCTTCGTCGCTGATTTCGTTGAGCTGAGCGCCTGTGATTGCACCCGAAGCGTCTTCGATAATACCGAGTTCCATTGCAATTGCAACAGCGGTATCCTTATGGTCGCCCGTGATCATAACGGGTGTGATGCCAGCCGAACGGCATTCTTCAATAGCAGCCTTAACCTCGGGTCTTACGGGGTCAATCATACCTGTGAGACCAACAAATACAAGGTTGTTTTCAAGAGTTGCGGGAGCATAATCAGCGGGAGCCGCATCATATTTTTTAAGAGCAACAGCAAGAACTCTGAGAGCCTTGTCAGCCATTCTCTTATTATCAGCAAGAATTGCCGCTTTGATATCTTCAGTGAACGGAACAATTTCGCCGTTAACAAGCGCGCTTGTGCAGATTTTGAGGATTTCATCGGGAGCACCCTTGGTATACTGAACGATACCGTCTGCAGTCTGATGAACGGTTGACATCATCTTTCTGCCTGAATCGAAAGGAGCTTCGCCTGTTCTGGGAGCGTTTGCAACAAGATCATTCTTATTGAAACCGAGAGTGTTTGCATAGTTAACAAGAGCAGCTTCTGTGGGTTCACCCGTAACTTCGCCTGCTTCGTCGATTTCAGCATCGCAGCAAAGAGCCATCGCCTTTGCAATGAGAGCTTCATCGTCGCCGTAGTGGTCAACAACGGTCATCTTGTTCTGAGTAAGAGTGCCTGTTTTATCGGAGCAGATTATCTGAGCGCAACCGAGAGTTTCAACAGCGGTGAGCTTTCTGATAATTGCATTTTTCTTTGACATATTGGTAACGCCGATTGAAAGAACGATTGTAACAACCGCAGCGAGACCTTCGGGGATAGCCGCAACCGCAAGCGATACCGCAACCATAAAGCTGTCAAGGAACACAAGCCCGTCAAAGCTTCCCTTAATAAGGTTTGAAACAATCTGGAAACCGAGAAGGAAAACGCAGATGCCGAGAACAAGCTTTGTGAGAATCTTTGAAAGCTGAGCAAGCTTTATCTGAAGAGGAGTCTGACCGTCTTCAGCCTGAGCAATAGCATCGGCAATCTTGCCCATTTCGGTATCCATACCCGTTGCAACAACAACAGCCTTGCCTCTGCCGTAAACAACAACAGAGCCCATATAAGCCATATTCTTTCTGTCGCCGAGGGGAACTTCGCCGTTATCGCCCGCAACAAGAGCTTCTGTTTTCTTGTTTACGGGAACAGATTCGCCCGTGAGCGCAGCTTCTTCAACCTTCATGCTCGCATTTTCGAAAATACGGCAATCTGCGGGAACTGCGTCACCTGCTTCAAGAACGATAACATCGCCAACAACAAGATCTTCGCTTCGAACAGAAACAAGCTTTCCGTCGCGGATAACCTTTGACATTGCGGCGCTCATTTCCTGAAGCGCTTCAATAGCCGCCTCAGCCTTGCTTTCCTGAACAACGCCGAGAATTGTGTTGATAACAACAACGGCAAGAATAATAACCGTATCTGTCGGGAAGGTGAGCTCGCCATGAGCCATATAATGCTCAACGTTTTCTGTGACAGCCGAAATAACAGCCGCAATGATAAGAATAATAATCATCGGGTCTGAAAGCTGTTCAAGAATACGTTTGAAAATGGTTTTCTTTTCGCCTTCTTTGAGCTTGTTTTTTCCGTTTTCAGCGAGCCTTCTTTCAGCTTCGGCGGTTGTAAGACCGTTTTCCGAGCTGTTCACCTTGCCGAATACGGAACTGATTTGTTCGAGGTAGAACTTCATTCGTGTCAGTCCTTTCAAAAATATCAAAAGACCTTTGACAGAGATGCTCTCTGTCAAAGGTCTTGCTTCCCTGTTTGGGCCGTTTGCCAGATGCCTTCGCATCGGTTGTTGACAATCGGTTATGACGGAGTCACTAAGCTACTCCCCTTTAACTTGGTTTAATTTTATCACACAAAAAATCAAATGTCAATAACACATAAATTAATTATTATAATACGGCGCAAGATTCTGAACAAGTTTGTTGCAGAATTCTGCATACATATACTTTTCATAAATCTCTTTGTCAAGAAGATTAACAGTATCGCCGTTGCTGTTTGTTATATCGGGGAATTTTTTCTCTGCATCTCCGCTGAAACGCACAAGCTCATTTTCGCCGTATCCGCTCTGCGCAACGCTGTCTATCGCGCTGTTAATCTCTGAGATTTCACCCTGAGCCTCTTTTGCCATATAGTTGAAAAGATAGATTTTTTCGTTGCCCGGCACCTGTGAAATAAAAGCAAGAATTTTATTGTTGAGCTGAGTCCAGGCTTCTGTTCTCTGCCTTTCGTCCGAAATGGTGAATGATATATTCTTGCCCTCAGCGTCTTTGGTATGAAGGCGGTTGATTTCATTGAAAACATTCATCATTTCAAGTATATCTTTTTTCATTGCGTTATATTCTTTGTCGCAGGATGATATCTGAGAAAGAATCTGCGAAAGAGCTGAGTTATCTGCGGCAAGCTCTTCGCCAAGAGCATCGCTTTTTTCGCAAAGCTCTGCAGAAGTATAAGCCCATTTTTCGATTTTTGCCGAATCAAATTTCGTGAGCAATGTTGGATAGCTTTCGTTTATCTCTGCCCGAAGGTCAATATATTCGGCAAGCGCCCGTGCATTTTCACCGCTTGCACGGTTAATAACAACCTCTGCGGCAGCAAAATTGCCTTTTTCTGCCTGACTTCTTGCAATTGAGCAAAAAACCGTGTTTTTGGTAAGCAGAAAAACCGCAATAACAACCACTGCGGCAACAACAACAGAAACCGCAACGGTAAGAGGGCTTCTTCCGTTGTGGCCTTTGCCTTTTTTATTGTTATTTGACTGATATTCTGCCATATGTATTCCTTTATATATTAATGTATACATTTTATTATAACATAAGAGAAAAAAATAATCAAACAAAAATTTTTTGAGAAAATTCAAACAAATGTTTGCATTTCTTGAACATTTGTGCTATAATAATTCCGTAAACAGAAAAATTCGATGAAAAGAGGTTAAATTATGAAACCGATTACCCCTATTCAGCAGAAAATATATGAATTCCTTGTGGAAATGGCAAAAGAAAATATGACCCCGAGCGTCAGAGAAATCGGCGCGGCTGTTGGTCTTCGTTCAACATCATCAGTTCAGGCAAACCTTGATGCTCTTGAGGCTGCAGGCTATATCCAGCGCCCTCCCATGCTCAAAAGATGCATCAAAATTGTTGGTCAGGCAGAAAACATAACCCACGTTCCCGTTCTCGGAACGGTAACTGCAGGCCAGCCCATTCTTGCGGTTGAAGAAATTGAAGGATATCTCCCCTTCTCAATGCCGGGCGCAAGCGATAAGGAGCTTTTCGCCCTCAAAGTCAGAGGAGAAAGTATGCTCTGGGCAGGCATTCTTGACGGCGATATCGTTATTGTTGAAAGAACGCCGACCGCTCGCAACGGTGAAATGGTTGTTGCTCTCGTTGAAGACTCGGCAACGGTCAAAACCTTCTATAAAGAAAACGGTCATTTCAGACTTCAGCCCGAAAACGACGCCTTTGAACCCATCATTGTTGACGAGGTTGTTATTCTCGGCAAAGTTATCGCAAGCTACCGATATTATTAATACAAACAAAAAAACAACAGAGGTCTGTGCAACCAAGCACAGACCTCTGATTTTTTTAAAATACCTTGGCAAAAATTCCGCCGATAAATGAGAAAACATTTTCAAACAGAAGCTTCACAGCCACGAAAGGAATCTGTGAATAGCCCGCTGTTCCGAAATTGTCATAAAGGAAGAGGCTGGCATCAGTGAAGAATGTTGAAGGTTCTTCCTCCTCTTCAATTGTCCATGCACCCGCCTTGACAAGGATACTGATGAGTCTTTCTTCAATTTCTTTCTGCTGACCTGTGTAGCAGTTTGTTCCGTTGACGAAATCTTCTGCCTCTTTGATTGCGGCAGCAAGCTCCGCCGCATCTTCTGCGCTGAGAGCAGAAGCGTCAACAGCCTTTGCTGTGGGGATATAATTGTTTTTAAGACCTCTTGTATCTCTTGATGCGCTGAACTGAGGATATTCATCGGTTGAATAAACATCCTTGATATCATCGGTTGCGAGAAGTCTTGTTGCAAGAGAAATAATGATATCGTTTCTTGCAGTTTTCTCGTGGTTCTGAGCGTCAAAATAGAATGTTGTGTCGGGAAGAAGACCGGTTGAAGCATCAACAACATTGTCAGGTGAAATGTGGTTATGCGTTTTGTCTGAACAATTGGGGCTTGTGTTTGCCTGAACATAGCCGTCGCCGAGAGTTTCGCCAACAATTGCGCTGTGAACACCCATAGCGGTTGATGAAAGCTGAATAACACCGTCAGCATTGTCATCGTTCCAGGAATTGCCTATCTGATAAAGAGGAACATCATAGTCAACGATGTTGAAAACCTGAACGCCGTTGTCAACGAGGCGCTGAATGTTTTTATCGGAGTTGAGCTGAGCCTGATAGAAGGCATCTGTCTGCTTCTTGATTTCGGGTTTATCCTTAAGAAGAGCTTCCGATGCTTCAGGATAGTATTCCTTGGGGCAAAGACCCCAGAGCATTGTCACATTCGCCGCAACATCTTCAACAAGGCAATCCGCAACATTTCTGAGAACACCCGAAAGAACTTTATCGGGAAGAATTCTTGCGATAACCTCAATCATTCTTGCATCTTCTTCATCCATAAGGGTCTCGAGGAAGCCGTTATAGAGATATTCTGTGTCGAAGAATGTGAAATTCTTTGTGTAAAGGTCGCCAACGATTGTTGAACCGTTGAGAGCGGGAACAATATAAACAACCTTGTTGAGGTCATTGACAACCTCGGGATAATATTCGAAAAGACCGTTTGCAACAGAGCCGCCCATGCTGATGGGAACAATATTCACCTTATCGTGGCCTGTTTCTTCTTTAACCATCTGAATGAACTGATAAAGCTCATCAACGATATCGCGATTGTTGCCGAATGAGTTATATGCGAAATAATAAAGATGGTCTTCGCCTGCGATTTCGGCATATGCCTGAAGAGGAATATTGTTATAAATCTGCTTTTTCTCGTAATCCGAGCATTCAGCAACTGAATAGAGATATTTCTCAACCTCTATATTGCCTGTGTTCTTGCCGTTTTCGTCGCACATATTAACAGCAAAGCTGTCAAGAACAACATCGCAAAGAGCGTTTGAAAGTCCGATATCGTTCTGTGTTATAAGAGTGAGAAGAACAGGAGCGAGCACTTTCAGAACGATTGATTTGATATCAAATGTTGCGGGGAAACAGCTTATTTTTTTGCCGTCTGCATCAAGAAGATAATCGCCGTTTTCATCAAGCGCCCACACATTGGACTGACCGATACCGGGAACAACGATTGAAGGGCATCTTTCGCAATTGCCGCCACATTCGGCTTTAACGGTTGCGGATGCGGTAATGCTGAAAACCGAGAATATCATTGCCAGTGAAAGAACTATTGCAACAACTTTTTTCATAGTATCTTCTCCTTATTCAAACAAACCTTTTATTGCCGATGAAACAAACACAATTGCGTTTGTAACTGCAACAGAGGGTATTTCCGAGAATCCGTTTGAACCGAAATTTTCAAAAAGCCAATCGCTCAGCTTTGTGAAGAAGCCCTCTTCCTGAGCAGGGTAAGGTTCGCAAACATTGAACTGAACAAAATCGGGATCTGAATAAACATCTGTTATTTCATTTTCAAGAACCTTGAGAGCAAGCTCAAGAATTTTATCATTCATAGCGGTCTGCTCGTGTTTCTGACCCTTGAAATAGAAGGTTGTGTCAGGAAGCATCGCAGTTGAAGCGTCAACAATTCTGTCAGGCGAAATATGGTTATGGGTGGGATCGGAGCAGTTTTTGCTTGTGTTCTGCTGAACATAATCCTCGGGAAGAGTTTCGCCGATGTTTGCGGCATAAGCACCCATTGAGGTTGAATCAAGCTGAATAATGCCGTCTGCATTTTCAATGTTATATGAATCGCCGATACCGTACATCTGAATTTCATATTCAGCAACATTCAGAACTTCAACGCCCTTATCGATAAGCTTCTGAATATTTGCATCGGAGTTAAGCTGAGCCTGATAATATTTATCAGTCTGTTCTTTGATTGCAGCTCTTTCGGGAGATGAAAGATATTTTTCAGCCGCCGAAGGATAATCTCTTGTGGGACACATTGCCCACATGCTTGTGCTCATTGTCATAACATCGTTGACAAGCACGTTAACGCCCTTTTCAAGACCCTTGGCCACAACTTCATCGGGAAGAATTCTGAGAAGAGTTTCAATCATCGATGCGGTTTCAATATCAAAGAAAGTTGAAAGAATGCCGTCATAAAGAACTTCGGGCTTGATAAATCTTATTCTGTCGTTAAAAGCATCGCCAACGATGGTTGAGCCGTCAAGGCAGGGAACGATGTAAAGAACCTTTGCAAGATGGTCCATAATATCGGGATGATATTCGAAAAGCGCATTTGCAAGGCTTCCTCCCTGGCTGATGGGAGAGATGATAACCTTATCGTGACCTGTCTGCTCCTTAACCATAAGGATATATTCATAAAGCTCGTTTGCTGTATCAATGTGGTTGCCGAACGAATTATATGAAAAATAATAGAGATGGTCTTCGGGGAAAATGCTCTCATATTTATCGAGAGGAACGTGATGATAAGGAGCTTCTTTTTCTTCCGCCGTGCACTCAGCAAGAGAATAGGGATATTTTTCAACAAAAACATTCTTTGAGGGCTGAGCGTTGTTATCGCACTTATTAACGCCGAAAATAAGCTCTATGATATCTGCAACAGCATCCGAAAAGCCCATATCTTTCTGGGTTACAACCGAGAAAAGAAGAGGAACGATTGCCGTTTTGATAATTGCGCCGATATCCATAACGCCGGGGAAAACAGCTGTTTTGTTTCCGTCGCCGTCAACAACGAAATCTCCGTTATCGTCAAGAAGCCAGACACTCGACTGACCGAGGCCGGGAATAATGATTGTGGGATAATATTCGCAGTCGCCGTCGTTGCACTCAACGGTCGGAACAAATGCAGACGCGCTCACTGCAAACATTGAGAAAACCATCGCAAAGCAAAGGAAAAGCGAAACAATCTTTTTCATTTGTTATTCTCCTTTAAGAATATGATATATTATCCAAAAATTTTGCCCGCAAGGTTGCGAACAGGTGAAAGCACCCAGTCAACAAGGCTTCCACCGCCGATGGTGTCAACAAGAAACTTGCTTGTGCCTTCAAGTGTATCTTCAAGGAAAATATCAAAATCAGAAGGCTCTTCATCATATGTGAAGCCGGTATATTCGGTATATTTGAAGAGGATTGCATTGAGTCTGTCTTCGGCTGCCTTTGTTTTTTCGGCATCCGCAACAGTTGCGTTGATAACCTCTTCGCCCTGAGCGATAGCTGCGAGAATTTCTTCTCTGTCACCCTCTGCAAGTGTTACCTCGCCCTTGTCTGCAGCTTCAAGAAGTGCCTGGGCTTCGGGAATTCTCCAACGGCGGATATATTTTGTGTTTGCCGTTGCATTGAACTGAGGATACTCAGCGGGATTATCGTTAACTGTTTCAACTTCGTTTATGAGGATTGCCTTAACAAGATTAAGAACGGCATCATTGTTGCCAACCTCGTGATGCTGGTCAAGGAAAATCCATGTGTTTTCAGGAAGCACTGCAGTTGAAACATCAACCTTGTTATCGGGTGAAATGTGGTTATGATCAGGATTTATGCACTTCTTTTCTTTTGTATATTCAACATCGGCAAGTGTTTTGTCCGAAGGTGCGCCCGTTGCGCCCATTGTTGTTGAAGCAAGGTTGATGATGCCGTCTGAGTTATAATCCGAAGCAGATGCCACGATTCCGAAAAATGCATAATCCTGCTCACCGAAATCAAGGTTTGCAGCTGCGATTGTGTTAACCTCAACGCCGTCTGCAACTGCAGCAAGAATATTCTTTTCAAGATTGAGCCTTGCGTCCTGGAATCGGTCTGTTCTTGCCTTAAGATTGGGCTTGTCGGTAAGATATCTTGCCGCAAGAGCATCATATCTGTATGAGGGAATCATTGCCCATATCTGGGGGCAGTTGATCATCATTTTATCAAGAATTGCGCTTATGGCACCAGTAAGGATTGCATCAACACCCGAACGGGGAATAATATGAAGAACGATGTTGATAAGATAACCGAGAGCAGCATCTTCGCCGAGAATGGGGGGGATGAATTCGTGATATAAATATTCATCCGCAAGATTCCATTTTCTGTCCATCATATCAGCAACGATATCCGTGCCGTCAAGGCAGGCAACAACGTTGATGATCTGATCAACATCTTCGTGACCGTGCTCGTTGAGATAAGCGGTAAGAATTGTTCCGCCGAGGCTAACAGGAAGAAGAGTTACCTTATCGTGACCGGTCTGCTCTTTTACCATATCGATATATTCATCAAGCTCGTCTGCCGACTTTATGGGGTCGCCAACAAGATTGAAGGTGAAAAGATAAATATGATCTCCGCCGTAAACCTTTTCAACATTCTGAAGAGGAATCATTCTGTAGAGCCAGTCTTTGTCATCCTCTGTCATCTCTGAAATGGGATGGTTCCATCTCTGAGTCTGAAGATTGTTAACGTGGTCGCCGTTTTCATCGCATTCCTGAACCCAGAAAGCGGCGCTTGCAGCCGCATAAGCAGCTTTTTCAAGACCAACGCTGTGCTGAAGAGCAAGTGTTGCAAGAAGGCTGACCGCAAGAGCGGGAATCTTTGCCCAGAGCTTGCTCAGTTCAAGAATAAGAAGAGTACCGCCAACGGTGTTGCCGTCTGCATCGAGATAATACTCATCGTTTTCATCGTGAAGGTATGTTGGTGAATGGTTGATACCGGGAAGAATAACCACGGGTGATTTTTCGCAGCTTTCATCGCAGGTTGTTTTCTTTTCTGCCGAAGCGCCTACTGCTCCGATTGAAAAGATGATTGCCGAACAAAGAATAACAGAAATTATTCTTTTGAGCGTTTTTTTCATTTTTTAACACTCTCCTTTTGGATTTATCCAAATATACATTTTATATTAACATATATTTTATATAATTTCAACAACATATCTGTAATTTTTATCCTGAAAATATGTAATGATACAGTGTGACATATTTTGCTTGACTGTAATGCTTTGAAAGTGATATTATTAAAATTGGTGATATTTTATGATAAAAAACATTATTTTTGATATGGGCGGGGTTTTGATAGATTATAACCCCGAAAAAGCGCTGTATTCAATGTTTGATAAAGCAACGGCAGATATCCTTCTGAAAGAGATTTTCAGAAATCCCATCTGGTCAGATAAAGACAGAGGCATCATTTTCCCTGAAGATATAATGAGAATAAAAAAGGATAAAATCCCCGAAGAGATTTACGAAAAAGTCTGCTCAATGGTTGATAATTTTTATCCGTATATGCCGCCGTTTGAGAAGATGTACGATTTCATAAAACAGCTCAAAGAAAACGGCTACGGAATATATCTTCTTTCAAACGCTTCGTCTGATTTTCACGAGAGAAGAAGCGGAATTCCCGCTCTTTCTCTCTTTGACGGTGTTATAATTTCAGCGGATTATAAGCTCCTCAAGCCCGAAAAAGAGATTTATGAAACGCTTTACGAAAAATTTTCGCTCATCCCCGAAGAATGCTTCTTCATCGACGATGTTCAGAAAAATATCGACGGCGCAAAAGCAACGGGAATGGACGGCCACTGCTATTATCACGGCGATATTGATATTCTTAAAAACGCACTTACCGAAAAAGGCATAAAAATATGAACTGTTACACCGAAGTTGCAAAAAAAATACCCGAATTCATCTCTCTTGCGAATTCAATCCGCAAATACCGTCTGCCTTGCGGCGTGACGGGGCTTTCGCATATCCATAAGGCGCATATTATCGCATCAATGTGTATGTGTCTTATGAAAAAAGCGGTTGTTATTGCGCCCGATGAGGCTCAGGCAACAAGGCTGCGTCAGGATATGGAAGCTTTCGGCATAAATGCCCTTCTCTACCCCGCAAGAGATTTTTCTTTCCGCTCTCTTGAAACCGTTTCAAGGGAGTATGAACACGCACGCCTGAAAGTGCTCGATAAAATGCTTTCGGGCGATTTTGATGCGATTGTTCTTTCTGCGGAAGCAGCAACACAGCTCACCGTTCCGCCCGCAATGCTGATGAACAACAGCTTTTCCGTTGCTGTTGGTGAAGAATATGATGTCAACGAGCTTCTGCTGAGCCTTATCCGCTGCGGATACACACGCAGTGAACAGGTTGACGGGCCCGGTCAGTTTGCGCTCAGAGGCGGCATTCTTGATTTCTTCCCTCCCGATTCAAAGCAGCCCTGCCGAGTTGAATTCTGGGGCGACAGCGTTGACAGCATTGCTTTTTTCGAGCCCGAAACGCAGCGCAGAGAGGATATGGCGGATGAAATCCGCATAACTCCCGCAAGAGAAATTCTCTGCACCGATGAAGTGCTCACCGCACTGATTGAAAAACATATTACGGAAAAGAAAATAAAGGGAGATGCTCTGAAATATCTCAGCGAAGACCTTGACGGAATAAGAAGCGGCGTGCGTCTTTCTTCGCTTGATAAATATATGCCGCTCATCTATCCGCAAAGCGCAAGCATCTTCGATTACGCAAAAGACTGCATGCTTTTTGTTTGCGAAAGCTTTTCAGTCAAAGAAAAATTCGATGCTTCCTGCAAGCTGATGAACGAAACCGTGAAAGGTCTTTTTCAGGATGGCGTGCTCTGTAAAGGGCTTGATAAATACAGCCTTCAACTTTTCAATCTTTTTGATTATTACGAAAAATGCGGTGCGGTTTATCTTGATAACCTCCCCCGAGGAAGTTTTGATACTCCCGTTAAAGAACTTGTCACCTTCACCGCAAAACAGATTGCTCCGTGGAACGGAACTTTCTCAACCGTTCTCGACGATATATCCGCAATCCGCAGCCGTCTGGGGCATTCGTGTGCCGTTCTTGCAGGCACGGAAAAGGCGGCAAAAACTCTTGCAGACGACCTTGAAAACGAAGGAGTTCCCGCTCTTTTCTGCCCCGTACCCCCCGCTGAAATTCCGCAGAAAACAGTTTGCGTTATGCCGGGCGGTCTTTCATACGGAATGGAATATCCCTCCGCAAAATTCACTCTCATAACCTACAGAAGCCGCACCGTCAGCGTTAAAAACAAGGTTGTTTCGAGCAAAAGAGCAAAAAATGCATTCAACAATCTCGATGAGCTTCACAGAGGCGAATATGTTGTTCACGTTGCCCACGGTATAGGTATTTTTGAAGGTATACAAACCCTTGAAGCTTCGGGCAACACCAAGGATTATATCAAAATCCGTTATGATAAAGGCGATAACCTCTATGTGCCCGTAACTCAGCTCGATCAGGTTTCAAAATACATCGGCCCCGCAAGCGATGAAAAGCCGCTCAAGCTCAGCAAACTCGGCGGTAAGGATTGGCAGAAAGCCCGTTCAAAGGTCAAGAGCGCCGTTAAAGATATGGCGAAGGAGCTTATCGAGCTCTATTCAAAGCGAATCAAGGTTCAGGGTCACGCATTTTCGCCTGATATCGATATGCAGAACGATTTTGAGCGCCGCTTTGAATTTGTTGAAACAGATGATCAGCTCCGTTGCATTCACGAAATCAAAAAGGATATGGAAAGAACATATCCGATGGACAGACTTCTCTGCGGCGATGTTGGTTTCGGCAAAACAGAGGTTGCTCTGCGTGCTGTTTTCAAATGCATTGCAGACGGCAAACAGTGCGCAATTATGGTGCCGACCACCATCCTTGCCCTTCAGCATTATCAGACAATTCTCAAACGCTTTGAAGGCTTCCCGATCGAATCGGGTATGCTCTCGAGATTCTGCACAAAAAAAGAAATCGACAAAACAATAAACGGTCTTCGCAGAGGCTCTGTTGATATCGTTGTGGGCACTCACAGAATAATCTCCAAAGATGTTCAGTTCAGAGATCTCGGTCTTATAATCATAGATGAAGAGCAGCGTTTCGGCGTTGCTCAGAAAGAGAAACTCAAAACGCTCTTCCCCGCCGTTGATGTTCTCACACTTACGGCAACCCCCATCCCAAGAACGCTCAATATGGCGATGACGGGTATCAGGGATATGTCCGTTCTTGAAGAAGCCCCTCAGGACAGACAACCTGTTCAGACCTATGTTATCGAGCATAATATGCCCGTTCTTGTTCAGGCAATGGAGCAGGAGCTCCGCAGAGGCGGTCAGGTATACTATTTATATAACAAAGTTGAGGATATCGAGAAAAAAGCTGCCGAAATCAAAGCTATGCTGCCCGATGCAAACATCGGCATAGGCCACGGCAAAATGAGCGAGGATGAGCTCAGCGAAGTCTGGCGCAGACTGATTGAAGGCGAAATTGATATTCTCGTTTGCACAACGATCATCGAAACAGGCGTTGATGTGCCGAACGCAAACACGCTCATTATTGAAAATGCAGACAGAATGGGTCTCGCTCAGCTTCATCAGATAAGAGGAAGAGTCGGCCGTTCTTCAAGAAGAGCAAGCGCATATTTCACCTTCACAAGAGGGAAACAGCTCAGCGAAATCGCAACAAGAAGACTTGACTCCATAAGGGAATTCACCGAATTCGGCTCAGGTTTTCATATTGCAATGCGCGACCTTGAACTCAGAGGAGCAGGCAATGTTCTCGGCGCATCTCAGCACGGTCATATGGAATCCGTCGGCTACGAAATGTATGTGAAGCTGCTTGAACAGGCAATCAGCGAAGAGAAAGGCGAAGCTCCGTCTGAGCCTGAAAAGGATTGCGTTATCGACCTTCCGATTGATGCTCACATTCCCGATGAATATATCGAAAGTGTGCCGCAGAGGCTTCAGATTTATCGCAGAATTGCCGATATCAAAACAAACGAGGATGCCTCGGATGTTATCGATGAACTTTGTGACCGCTTCGGCGACCCGCCCGAAAGCGTTGAAGGGCTCATAAAAATCGCCCTGCTCAGAGGCAAGGCGGCAAGGCACGATATTTATGAAATAACAATGCAGGCGGATAAACTGATTTTCAGAATCAACCGCCTTGACATGGAAAAAATCTCAAAAGCATCATCGCATTTCAAGGGCAGATTTGTTGTTGCCGCAGGAGCGGGCAAACCTCATCTTGCCGTTAAAATGCTGAGAGGTGAAAACCGCCTCAACCTTATTGAGCGAGTGCTCGATTATATGGATGAATAAAACAGAGCCTCCGTTTGAAACGGAGGCTCTGACTTTTTAATTTTCTTCGGGAATGCTTAAAAATCTTATAGCCTCATCCTGATTGATAAGGTTGCCGAGAATTTCAGAAATCTCATTTACGGATTCAAGCATTCCGTTATCAAACCACATTCTGAAAACACCGATTACCGCACTCACATAAAACTGAACTGCATATTTGCCCGAAACGCTCATGTTAACAACAGGGAAATAATTCTGTATTCTCTCGCTGAGCATATTTGTGAGCAAATGTCCGAGACCCGCATCAAAAACAGCCTTGATAACAAGAACGTTTTCCTGAAAAAATCCTGCAACACAATATATCATTTCGTGAACGGTGGTTGCAGTTTCGCCGTGGGTTTCTTCGATAAGGCGTTTTTCCTGCTCGACAAGATGATTTATCAGAATCTCATCTTTATTGTTATAGTTGCGGTAATATGCCATTCTTGAAACACCCGCAAGATTTGTTATATCCGTTATCGTTATGCTCGAATAACTTTTAACCTCCATCAGCCTCAGAAGCGCCGTAAGAATGCACTCTTTGGTCAGAATGTTTGTTTCACTTGTTCTCTCCATTACAAAACCCTCTTATATGTAACATATATATTAATTTTTTTCTAAATATTGTAATTTGTTGATGATTTATTCATAAACTAGTGTTACAATTGTTACTGTTACAAGTGTAACATCGCAAAAATGCTTTGTCAAGGGGATTTTTTAAATGCTTAAACTCAAAAACATTATAAAAGAATATCCCACGGGCGATTCGAAAGTTGTTGCTCTCAAAGGGATTGATATTGAATTCCGCAAAAACGAGTTTGTTTCCATTCTCGGTCACTCAGGCTGCGGAAAAACAACACTGCTCAATATTATAGGCGGTCTCGACCAATACACATCGGGTGACCTTGTGATTGAAGGAAGATCAACCAAGGATTTCAAAAGCAGCGATTGGGATGCTTACAGAAACCATTCCGTCGGTTTTGTTTTTCAGAACTACAACCTCATCCCTCATCAGACCGTTCTCTCAAACGTTGAACTCGCCCTCACTCTTTCAGGCGTTTCAAAAGCAGAAAGAAAAAAGCGAGCCGTTGAAGCCCTCGAAAAGGTTGGTCTCGGCGACCAGCTGAGCAAAAAGCCCAACCAGATGTCGGGCGGTCAGATGCAGCGAGTTGCAATCGCAAGAGCTCTCGTCAATAACCCCGAAATTCTTCTTGCAGACGAACCCACGGGCGCTCTCGACACCGAAACAAGCATTCAGATTATGAACATTCTCAAAGAGATTTCAAAAGATAAGCTTGTTATTATGGTCACTCACAACCCTGAACTCGCCGATGAATATTCAACAAGAATCATCCGCCTTGTTGACGGTAAGATAACAGATGACACAGACCCGTATCTTCCCGAAGAAGCTCCCAAGAAAGAAAAAACAAAGGCAGAAAAGAAATCGGCAACAAAGGCATCGAAAAAGAAGCCTTCAATGTCAATCTTCACCGCTCTTTCGCTTTCGCTCAACAACCTTATGACAAAAAAGGGAAGAACCTTCCTCACCTCGTTTGCGGGAAGCATCGGTATTATCGGCATCGCCCTCATCCTTGCTCTTTCAAACGGTTTTCAGGCATATATAGATTCAATTCAGCAGGATACTCTTACCACATATCCTCTTATGATTGAGAGCATGGCAATGGATATGAACGCAATGCTCAACAGCATGGCGGGCACAACTCCCGGCGAGATTAACCATCCTCTTGATAAGGTTTATTCAAACACGATGTCCGCAGCGATGATGGAATCTTTCTCGGCAGAAACTCAGCCGAACGACCTCAAAGCCTTCAAAGAATATATTGAAAGCGACGAAAGTTCAATCAAAGAATACTCAAGCAGCATTCAGTATACCTACGGCGGAACGATGAATATTTTTGCATCAGACGCCGATTCCGCCATAAATCAGGTTTATCCCAGCCCGATGATGACAATGATGGAAACAATGATGGGCAACATCGACCTCGGCGGAATGCAGATTGATTCTTCAATGATGTCAAGCGCAACAAAAATGATGAATTCGTGGCTTGAACTCATTGATAATCCGGATCTTCTCGAAGAACAGTATGAAGTTGTTGCGGGCGAATGGCCCACTGAATGGAACGAGGTTGTGCTCATCGTTGATAAAAACAACGAAATCAGCGATATCGCCATTCAGGGTCTCGGTCTTATGACAAGAGAAGAAATGATGCAGTCGCTCATGGCAATGCAGAACGGCGAAGAATATGTTGCAACATCCCGTGAAATAGAATACGAAGATATTCTCAACCTCACATTCAAAGTTGTTCTTGAACCCGATTATTTCTCATATAACGAAGAAACAAAAACATGGGACGATATGCGCGGCGATGAGGCTTATGTTAAAAAACTCATCGGCAAGGGCGAAGAAATCAAGGTTGTCGGCATCATCAGACCTTCCGATGAATCCCTTATGGTAACAACAACCGGCGCAGTGGGCTACACATATCAGCTTACAGAGCATATCATAAACGAAACCAACAACTGTGAAATCGTAAAGCAGCAGAAGGCAAACCCCGATATCGATGTTTTCACAGGCATCCCCTTTGCTGTTGCTCAGGAGGCTCAGAACACTCCCGCTCCCGCAGTTTCAGGCGTTTCTCTTAATCCCGATATCAACACCCCCGCTCTTGCAGAGGGAATGACCCCTTCCGCAAGCTCAATGAAGTTTGACGGCAACGCGCCCAAGGCAAGCTTCACAGCAACGGGAATGATGGATTTCAGCCAATTCCCCGCCGTTACGGAAGAAGAAATCTACGCAAATATTGAAAAGAACTACAGCGGCGAAGAAGCCGAAAAAATGAAGCGCACCGTTGAGCTTATGCTCAAGGGTACACTTTCAATCAAAGAAAGAAACGAACTTTCAGGCTATCTTGACGAAATGCTTGCTGGACAGGAAATCGAAGGCATGGGTCAGGTAAGCGGCAGTCAGGCGCTCACTTTCCTTCAGATGATGGATAAAAACACAAAGCTCAAGATGCTCGGCGCAATAATGAGCGGTGAACTCGGTGGAGTTGCTCCCCCTTCAGGCAGCGAAACTCCCGAGGAGCCCTCGGAGGATAACAGCGAACAGCCTCCCGAAGCGGTTGAACCCGAACCCGAACCGGAGCCCGTTCCTCAGCCTCTCACAAAGAGCCTTGATGAAGCTCTCAATCTTCTCGGCGTTGCCGATATTGAAACTCCCATTTCAATCTATATCTATCCCAAAGATTTCGAATCGAAGGATATGATTTCGGAAGATATCGCAAAATATAACCAGAAAGCCGTTGATGAAGGCAGAGGCGATAAGGGCCAGATAAAATATACCGACTATATGGGCATTCTTCTCTCATCCGTTTCATCAATCATCAACATTGTTTCATGGGTTCTCAGCGCATTCGTTTCGATTTCGCTTGTTGTTTCATCAAGTATGATAGGAATTATCACCTATATCTCCGTTCTTGAAAGAACAAAAGAAATCGGTATTCTTCGAGCAATCGGCGCTTCGAAGAAGGATATAACCCGTGTGTTCAACGCAGAAACGCTCATTGTGGGCTTTGTTTCAGGCGCGCTTGGCATAGGGCTTACAGTGCTGCTGGAAATGCTGATAAACTTCATCATCATTCCCGCAGTAACAACTCTTCCCCTCAGCGCACAGCTTCCCGTCAAAGAAGCGCTCATTCTTGTTGCAATCAGTATGGTGCTCACCCTCATCTCGGGTCTTGTTCCTTCAAAGATAGCTTCAAGAAAAGACCCCGTAGAAGCCCTCAGATCAGAATAAGAAAATGCGGTTTGCAAAGGTTACCCGATGCAAACCGCTTCTTTTTTATAACAAAGGCTGTTTTACGATTTGTAAAACAGCCCTTTAAATTTATTTATGCTTTCTTTTTGGAAACAGTTTTAATAACAAGAAGAATTGCAACCGTAAGAGCGATACCAACGGGAAGAGCAACGAGTGCAAGACCTGACTTTGCAAGAACACCTGCAAGAATATAGGTTACAAACGAAACACCCGCAACTGTCATAGCATAGGGAAGCTGGGTTGAAACAT
>JAZLBI010000165.1:0-12529 GCA_045613625.1 Acutalibacteraceae bacterium
GTTTTGTTTTTTCTTATCTGCCTGATAAGGGTGTCAACACATTTGTCGAGAGCTTCGTTCATATTCTCGGCTCTCTCCTGAGCTCTGAAAATCATTCCGTTGTTGTTAACGGTGATTTCAACCGACTGTGATGACTTTTCAACGGTTGCAGTGATTTTTGCCTCTGCCTCCGAGCCGAAGAAGCGCTCAATTTTGGCAAACTTCTTTTCTGCGTGCTCTTTGAAGGACTCTCTGGGAGTGCACTTGCGACCTATGATTGTGATTTTCATGTAGTCATCCCCTTTTTTGAAGCTATTGAGGTTTATCCTCAACCTCATTGTAGCATATTTAAACAAAAAAGAAAAGACTTTTCAGAAAATTTTAATAAAAATTCACAATCATATCACAGTTTCGGCGTGCCTTGTTACATGACAGCCAACATTAACCGCAACGGGCAGGCCTGCAATATGGGTCGGTCTTGCTTCAATGGCAACACTGAGAGCTGTTGTTCTTCCGCCAAAACCCTGAGGTCCGATATCAAGGCTATTGACTTTTTCAAGAATTTCGCTCTCCATTGCCGAATAATATTCATCCGCATTGCGCTCGCTGACGCTTCTGCAAAGAGCTGTTTTTGCAAGATATGCGCATTGCTCAAATGTGCCGCCTATTCCGACGCCGAGCACCATCGGCGGGCAAGGGTTGCTGCCTGCGGTTTTAACCGCATCAACAACAAAGTTTATTATATCTTCTCTTGTTGCCGAAGGCGTAAACATCTTAAGGCTGCTCATATTCTCGCTGCCGAAGCCTTTGGGCGCAACGGTTATTCTGATTTTATCGCCGTCAACAATTCTCGTGTGAATAACGGCGGGTGTGTTATCGCCCGTGTTGACTCTGCGAAGCGGGTCTGCAACAACGGATTTCCGAAGATAGCCTTCGGTGTATCCCCTTGCGACGCCTGCATTGACAGCGCTTTCGAATCCGCCGCCGACAATATGAACATCCTGACCTATTTCAGCAAAAACAACCGCCATACCCGTATCCTGACAGATGGGTATATCAAGCTCCCTTGCCGCATCGAGATTCTCTTCAAGAGTTTGCATAATGCTTCTTGCGAGCTCGTTTTGTTCGCAAAGGGTGCAGGCTTTTATTTTCGCCTCAAGGTCTTCAGGCAGATGTTTATTGGCTTTTATGCAAAGCTCGCTTACCGCCTGTTCAATTTCTTTTGCATTTATTTCACGCATAATATTACTCCTTGGAGCAAATGAAAAACGGGAGCAATCCGCTCCCGTTTGAAATCGGTGTAAACTCTTACTTTGAACCTCTGCGGGAGTATCCGCCGCCACCCCTTTTGGAGTCGCTTGCTCTTTTAAGATCGGTCATTTTTTCATCGCTTACCTGTTTGAAGCGGGCCATCATATCTTCAAAAGACTGCTTTTCGCCCTCTGCGGGTGCGTTACTTTTTTGTCCGTTCCATACGGGAGGCCTTCTTTCGCCTCTGGGTTTCTGGGGCCTTGCGGGGCGCTGCTCCTTGGGCTGATCGAGAAGCTTTCTGATTGAAAGGCTGATTTTTCCTTCGGGTGAAACAGAAATAACCTTTGTTTTAACTTCTTGGCCAACCGCGAGATGCTCCTTGATATCTTTTACATAATTCAAGGCTACCTCTGAAATATGTATCATTCCGGTTTTGCCGCCTTCGAGCTCTACGAATGCTCCGAAATCGGTAAGACCCGTGATTTTGCCGCTGACTATTGCTCCTTCTTCGATTTGCATACGATAAAAAAATCCTTCCGTTTTAAAATGTCTGTTATTTATGTTGATGCTCTGATGCGTTTATCACGGTTATGAATCGTAATAGACTCTTTCATCAGGCATTGCATAGCCATATTGCTCTCTTGCGATTTTTTCGATATAGGCATCTTCGTTGCCGTTTTCGATTATCATTTCAAGCTCGGCGTTTTCATTGAGCTGCTCCTGATAGGTCTGGCTGAGCTCTTCATACGCTTTTTCTTCAGCCTTGACCTTGGATTGAAGACTGATGAGAGTTGCAACAAAGTAGCACACAAGAGCCGCAAAAAGCACGGCAAGGATGATGCTGTGTTTTCTGTTTTTAACCTTTTTAGCGGTCAACAGTCTTCTCCCCTTTTATTTAATATATAACTATAAAGATTATACACCATACCTCTATGCTTTTGCAAGAAGAATTTTGATTTTTTATTGTTTTTTCTTATAATTTTTTTGACGAATAATAAAATCTTACCGCATTTTTTAAGAATTCGTTTCATTATTCTTTTAAAGAACTTTGATACGGTTAAAATTATCCGTCTGAAGAAGCGCACAACGGCATTTGTTGCCTTCATGGCAATTGCGCCGAACGAAAAATACCATATCAGCCAGCCGAGGATTTCGCCCAGTGCAACATAAAGGCGCACCCTTCCGCTGTCAACAACAAGAATAAAGCAAAAGGTTGCAAATGAACAAACGGCAAAATAGAGCAAATCGCAGAAAAACGCAAACCCCTTTGACCCTGAAACAATCAGCCTCAAGGTTCTGAAAACATCATAGACTATGCCGAGAAGAAAGCCGAAACCGAGAGAATAAAGAAAGATTTCGGTCTGCCGTGCAAGACCCTGAATATAATCCATTTATCTGAACACCCTGCTGAAAAATCCGCCGCTTTTTGGCGTTTCATCCGAATAGATAAGAGCTGCGATATTGCCTTCAACGGTGAGCTCGCCTATTTCAACGCTCAGGCGGTTTATATGAAGATTTTTTCCCCTGACGGTCAGCTCACCCATATCGGTGAAAACAACAACGGTTTCTTCATCAAAGCTGTCAACATCCGACACCCCTGAAACGGTCAGCATCCTTCTGTCTTCAAGCACAAGATTATGCGGCATTGACGCCATTCTTTTTTCATCTGCCATAAAATAAAACCTCCCTTTGCACAATTCTATGCAGAGGGAAGTGTCAATATAACCGTATCATAACTGTTTGAACATAAGCGCCGCTGTTTCTTTTGTTGCGTGCTCCGAAACGCTGAGCACCTGAAAACGGCTTGTGTTTGCGCCGAAAGTGAGCTCGATAACATCGCCGACCTTAACATCATATGATGCTCTGGCAACCTTGCCGTTAACGGTTACGTGCTTTGCATCGCAGGCTTCGTTTGCGATTGTTCTTCTTTTTATGATTCTTGAAACCTTGAGATATTTATCAAGACGCATTGTGTTTCTCCTTTTTTTATTAGTAAAAGATTCTTCGTGTCGCTCCGAATGACAAAATTCAATAAATATCCGTCACAAATCAATTACGAATTACGCATTACGCATTACGAATTACGAATTAAAAAGGCTGCCCTTGATGAGCAGCCTTTCGGAAAACAAACTTATTTTGCAACCTTAGCCTTGAGAGCTGCGCCTGCCTTGAAAGCGGGAACCTTTGTTGCTTCAACCTTGATTGTTTCGCCTGTTCTGGGGTTACGGGCTTCCTTAGCTGCTCTTTCACGAACTTCGAATGTACCGAAACCGATAAGCTGAACCTTATCACCTGCTGCAAGAGCGTCTGAGATAGCTGCAACAACAGCGTTAACTGCCTTTTCTGCACACTTCTTTTCGATGCCTTCGTTCTTAGCGATTGCGTTTACGAGTTCTGTCTTATTCATTTTTCTTACTCCAATCTTTTTGATTTTCTATTTTATGAAATACGCGAAGTATTCATATACTGAATTATTCTGCCGCCTTGGCTTCATCCCAGAGCTTATCGAGCTCTTCGATGCTGACGGACTTCATATCGATATTTCGCTCTGCCGCAAGCTTTTCAACCTTTGTGAACCTTGCGAGGAATTTATCGCTTGCCGCGGTCAGCGCTTCTTCTGCATCGGTTTTGATAAACCTTGAAACATTGACTGCCGAGAAAAGAACATCGCCGAGCTCTTCCGCTGTGTTTTCACTATCCTTTGCGGAAATTGCCGCACGGAGCTCTGCAATCTCTTCTTCGAGTTTGTCGAGAGCGCCCGAAACATCGTTCCAATCGAAACCGACATCAGCCGCCTTTTTCTGAAGCTTTGTTGCCCTCATAAGAGCGGGAAGCTCACGGGGCACGCTGAGCATTGATTCGGTTGTTGTTTTCTGCTTTTTGGTTTTGCGCTTGATTGCATCCCAGTTGGTGAGCACGTCATCAACGCCTGAAATGCTTACATCGCCGAAAACGTGGGGATGGCGCTCGATGAGCTTTTTGCATACGCCGTCTGCAACGGTGTCAAAATCAAACACGCCGCTTTCAGCTTCCATCTGAGAATGGAAAACAACCTGCATAAGCAAATCGCCGAGCTCTTCGCACAAAAGCTCTTTATCATCCTTATTGATCGCCTCGATAACTTCATAGGTTTCTTCAATAAGGTTTTTCTTGATGCTTTCGTGAGTTTGCTGAGCATCCCACGGGCATCCGTCGGGAGCTCTGAGGATTTTCATTATCTCAACCAAATCCTGCACATTATAACTTTCTTTGCGAATAAAGTCAATCATTTTTTTCTTCTCCCGAATAACTAAAGTCTATTTTAACCTAAAAGTCCGTATTTTTCAAGGGTTTTTGCAATTTTTTCTCCTTTAGGCAAAACAGAAACGTCTTCACGGGCAACGCCTTTGATAAGAAGAAGCGAAATCACATAAACAACCATTGCAAGAGCGATGGCAACAAAGGCCGAAACAGTGCCCATATTGAGGATGCTCTGAGTTGTGTCTGCGGGGAAAAGTCTTGTTAAAAGACCGTTTGCGGCAAAGGCTGTAACACCGCAGAGAGCGGCGCAGATAAAGGGTTTGCCGAAAACCGAAAGCCAACGAACCCTGACTTTTGAAATGCGAAGAAGAGAAATGAGGTTGAAGGCAACGATAACAACATAGAATACGATTGTTCCCACAACCGCGCCGTAGATGTTGATTTTGGGATTACCTACAAGAATAAAGTTGCACACTATTTTGCATATTGCGCCAACAATAACGGATTTAACGGGGATATCCGTTCTTCCGATTGCCTGAAGCATATTGTTTGTCGGAGTTGAAATCGCCATAAGAGGCGTTGCGAGGCCGTATGAAATAAGAATGGGTGTAACAACCGAAATGGCGTCTGCGCTTTCGCCTCTGCCGTAAAGAATGGTGAGGATGGGCTCTGCAAGAGCAGCCATACCGATACCTGCGGGAAGAGCGATGAGCATACTGATTCTGATAACCGTTTCGATTGTTGATTTTGTTGAGGTTTTATCCTTAACTGCCCATGCGGCTGCAAGAGCGGGAAGTGCGCTTACGCCGAGCTGGATTGTTATTGTTGAAACAAGGCTTCTGAAATCAAGAGCCATACTGTATGAGCCCCAGAGATAGCTTCTTACCTCGGGAAGGTTTGCAAGGTCGAGCCTTGAATTTGCAACAGCCGCTTCAAATGCGCTGCCGTGCATCTGCATAACCGCGTTGAAATCGGTTTCGAGAGCGGTCATAAGACGAGCCTGAACGGTTGAGGTGTCAACAAGGTTTGTTATGTTAAGAACAAGTGCACTGATAACCATCGGCACTGCTATCTTAATCATATTCTTTGCAAGAAATGAAGATTCTGCGGGCTTGGGTGAATTAACGAGCTGAATTCTCGAAAAGCCGTCGCCCTTTCTCTTATAGTTGATAATGAGGAAGATGTTGCTTGCGATTGAGCCTGTTGTTACGCCGAGCACGGCGCCTGCAGCAGCCCATGGAAGAATAACGCTGTTTGCCTCGGTTTCGCTTACAACCTCTTTGCCGAAAACGGTTGCAACGGCATTGCCCGATGCGAGCATACCCGCATCATACTGACCCTGACCGATTGTTATAACAAGCTTTACGAGCGCAAGGCCGATAACAAGCTTGCCGAGAGCTTCAATAACCTGAGAAATCGCAGTCGGAGTCATATTGCGAAGGCCTTCGTAATAGCCTCTGTAAGCCGACATATAACAGCAGAAGAAAACCGACGGTGCAACGCAGAGCACAGCGGGAAGGCTGCCCGAGCTTGCAACATATCTGGTATAAGGGAAAGCTGCAATAAGAAGCACGAGAGTGCCCGCGAGACCGACAGCCGTGAATATGCGCTGAGAAACTTTGAAAACCATTCTCGCATCGCGGAAACGGTTAAGAGCAACATTTTCGGCAACCATTTTTGAAACCGCAACGGGAAGACCCGCCATTGAGATTGCAAAAATCGGGGTATAAACTTCATATGCCGAGCTGAAATATCCTCTGCCCGTTGCGCCGAGCATATCTGTAAGCGGCATTTTGAACAAAACGCCGATAACCTTAACAAGGACAACGCCGAGCATAAGCATCATTGCGCCGTTTAAAACTGACTGTTTCTTTTCTGAAGCCAATCGGCTCACACTCCTTTATAATTAACTGATTGATGAGAAATTACGAAATAAATGAACGGTAAATAATGAATTGCGCATTGTCTGCCTGCACCGAACAGCATTAAAGCTTCCTCCGATGAAGAAGCAGTCCGAAAGGCTGAGGGAGTTTTTATCATCCGATAAACTCTCTGAGAAGGCTTTCATCCGTGAGAAGCGACGCATCCATTTCTTTGAAAAGAGAAAGTGAATTCATCAGCCGCTGTGCCTTTTCGGTGTGTTCGGGATTTTTAACCGTTGAGAGCAGTTCTGTTGCTCTCTGTTTGAAAATGCAAGGCTCGCAAGGATGAAAAGAATCGATTTTCATATCCGCCTGCGGTTCAAACGGAAAAAGATATTTATCCTCTCCCCTTGTCACACTGCTCCAGATTTCAAAGGTTTTTTCAACGGAAGTTGAACGGAACCTGAAATCGCGCACCATTCGGCGGATAAAGCGCAAATCACGCTTTGAGAGCACAACATCTTCGTTGTTATCATAAACTCTCGATGAAACGCTTACATAGATTTTCAAAAGATTTTTTTCATTCAGCGTTTCGGTTATAACGGGATTGAGGGCGTGAAGCCCTACAACAATTATAACATCATTTTCGCGAAGTTCAATCTTTTTCGCGTTATTTATTCTTTCGCCCGATGTGAAATCAAACTCGGGCATATACGCAACGCCTTTCTCGGCAAGCTCTCCGAATTTTTCGTGAATAAGCTCAACATCAAGCGCATCAACGCATTCATAATCGGGCTTCCCGTTTTCATCGAGCGGATATCCGACGCTGTGGGGATGATAAAAATCATCAAGCGAAACGGTGTATGCGTTGCTCCCCATATTTTTCAGCTCTTGCGAAATCAGCTTTGCGGTTGTTGTTTTTCCCGATGAGCTCGGGCCCGCAAGCATAACGATTTTTATTCTTTCATCGCCCGATATCTTCTGCGCCGCGGCAAAGATTTTTCGGCGGTAAACCGCTGAGCAATCCATAGCAAAACCGAGCGGACTTGTTGCGTGCCTGTTGATTTTTTCAAAAGTATACTTCTCAATCATAATATATCACCCATAAGTTTATTATGACATATAGAAGCTCTTTATTCCGTTTTTGCGCTCGTTGATTTTATCAAAGCCTGAAATATATTCATACGGATATTTATAATTAAAAATGCGCTCAACATTATGCGTTTTCGGCTCGCAGAGCTTGATAACAGCGCCTGCGCCGACGGCAAGCACCGTGTGACATTCTTCCATCATAAACACATTATAAAGGCAATCGTGGCCGTCTTTGCACCAGCCGACATTCTCGAGATTGCCCAGACATTTGCTCTGGCGGTACATATAATACGGAGAATATCCGCATTTTTCGAGGCGTGAAGCGGCATATTCAAGCATTTTCTTTGCGTTGTTGCCGTCTGCAACCTCGGCTCCCGCCGCATTCAGATTTGACGAACGCTTGAGAGCAAGGGTATGCACTGTTATGTTTTCGGGGGCAAGGGATATCGCCGTGTCAACGCTTGAGCAGAAATCTTCAAAGCTTTCATCGGGAAGCCCTGCAATAAGATCCATATTTATGCTCTCAAAGCCGTATGACTTTGCAAGCTGATATGCTTTGACAGATTGCTCAACGCTGTGGTTTCTGCCGATAAGCTCCAGAGTTTCCTGATTGAAGGTTTGCGGATTGATGCTGATTCTGCCAACATTGTGAAGGCGCAGAATGCGAAGCTTTTCGGGGGTTACGGTATCGGGTCTGCCGATTTCAACCGTATATTCCCTGAGGGTTGATAAATCGAATTTTTTCTCGATAACGCTCAGAAGCCTGTCCATCTGCGGAGCTTCGAGCACACCCGGAGTGCCGCCGCCGAAATAGATGCTTTCGAGCCTTAAGCCGAGCTCACAAGCGATTTCGCCCGTTATTTCAAGCTCTTCGGCAAGCTTATCGAGATATTCGGGAAGAATTCTTTTTGCATTCGCATTGCCTATCGAATGCGAAACAAACGAGCAATAACTGCATCTTGAAGGGCAGAAAGGAATTGAAACATAAAGGCTGAAGGATTTATCCTGAGAAAGATTTATTATCTTCTGCTCAGCCTCGGCAACGGAAAAGGCAAGATTCGCCTTTTCTTCGCTCACGAGCAATTCCTTCGTGAAATATTCATAAGCTTCTTCTCTGCTCATCTCTTCAAGCAGACGCAGAACAAGCTTTGAGGGGCGAACACCCGTCTGAACGCCCCAGGGAGGCGTGTAGCCCGTTATATCCGAAAGAGCCTCAAAAATGAGCTGAGCCGTTTTAAGCTCGCATTTATCGCGCATTTCATCGGCAGAAGCCTCAACAAACGCTTCAAGGCTTCTCTTTTCGCCGTTTATATCGGCTTCAACGCGCAACATATTGCCGTTTTCACCCTCAACGCAATGAGTTTCAACAATTCTTTCATCCTCACCGCTTGCATCATAGACTATATTAATTTTTTCGTTAGGGAAATAAACCCTGCACAGACTTTCGCATTCATAATGGAAATCGTGACCGAAAATTCTTAATATCACTTATTTAACCATCCTTCTGATGTACCAATTTCGTTTTCTTTCGCTTTCAAGGGTTGTTGACCTGTTATGGCCCGGCAAAACGCTATAGTCGCCGTCAAGCGCAATAAGCTTTTTGAGCGATGCAATCATTTTTTCATCGCTTCCGTCGGGGAAATCCGTGCGACCCGCGGTCATACAAAACAGAGTGTCTCCGCTGAGAATAACCCTGTCATTTTCAAGAATATAGCACACACTGCCGTTGGTGTGGCCGGGAGTTGAGATAACCTTTATCTCTTCATCGCCGAGCTTTATGACATCGCCGTCCTTAACGGTTATATCTGCCGTTACGGGATACTGAGGCTCGGGGAAATTGCCTTCGCAAAGGCTCTTTTTCGGGTCAAGAAGATGCTCTGCGTCATCCTTATGGATAACAACCTTTGCGCCGACCTCTTTCTGAAGCCCGTAAACTCCGAGAATATGGTCGAAATGGCCGTGGGTGAGCAAAACATACTTAAGATTTATATTTTTTTCTTCAAGAACACTTTTTATAACCTCGCCGTACCACGCGGGGTCAACAATTGCCGCTTCGCCCGATTTTTCATCTTCGAGCAGATAACAATTGGAAAAAATTTCGTGTTCAAGCTGTATCTGAGTTATTTTCATTTTACTTTTTACTCCATATATCGGTATCCATAACAATTGTTACGGGCCCGTCATTGATAATTTCAACCTTCATATCCGCCGCAAAAACGCCCGTTTCAACCTTTGAAACGCCGTTTTCAATCAGCTTTTCGCAGAAGAATTCATAAAGGCGGTTTGCTTCATCGGGCGCAGCAGAATCGGTGAACGAAGGTCTGTTGCCTTTTTTGATATCGGCGCAAAGAGTAAACTGCGAAATAACAAGAATTTCGCCGCCGATATCGAGGATGCTTTTGTTCATTTTTCCGTTTTCATCCTCAAAAACACGAAGCTTTGCAACCTTTGACGCAAGCAATTCCGCCTGAGCCTCGCCGTCGCCATCCATAACACCCAGAAGAATGTTATAGCCCTTTGCAACGCTGCCTTTTATTTCGCCGTCAACGCTGACGGATGATTTTAAAACACGCTGTATTACTGCTTTCATAATATTTCCTTTGATCAGTTGTTTTTCTTTGCGGCACAAACCAATTACGCATTAATCACACGCCGCTTCTTTCGATTGAGAGAACGCCTTCGATTTTTTCGATTTTCTGAACGAGTGAATTGAGATGCTCAACGCCGTTGACCGAAACGGTGACCATAACGATTGCTCTGCCGTCTTTTGTTCCTCTTGAGCTGATATCGTTAATCATAATGCGCATATTAGCAAGAAGGCTCGAAACATCGGCAAGAAGACCGATTCTGTTGAGGCAGAAAATCGAAAGCGTACACTTGAATTCTTCCCGCACGTTGGTATCCCAATAAGCGGTTATCCATCTGTCGGGCTCGCCCGCCTTGCTGATATCTTCGGGCACATTCGAGCATTTTTTCGTGTGAATCGAAACGCCGTGGCCTCTTGTTATGAAGCCGATGATATCGTCGCCCGGAAGCGGATTGCAGCAGCGTGAGAACTTGATGAGACAGTTATCAATGCCTTCAACAATAACGCCTTCCTTGCTCTTTGTGCGCTTCTTCTGGGGAGAAACGGTGATAACAGGCTGATCTTTTTTGTTGAGTTTTGCGTAATCATCCTTTATTCTGGGCATCAGTCGCATAAGCGAGATGCCGCCGTAGCCGATAGCCGCGAAGAATTCATCGGCATCCTTGCAGCGCTGTCTTTCGGCAATTTTAAGAATGAATTCGTTGAATTCGCTCTCGCTCAGGCGAATGAAATTGCGCTTGAATTCGCGTTCAACCTGATTTTTGCCTTCAACAATATTTTCTTCTCTTCTCTCTTTCTTGAACCACTGCCTGATTTTGCTTCGCGCCTGACTTGTTTTAACAATATTCAGCCAGTCTCTGCTCGGGCCCTTGCCCTGCTGAGAAGAGGTCATAATTTCAACGATTTCGCCCGTTTTAACGTTATAATCAAGCGGAACGATTCTTCCGTCAACCTTTGCGCCAACCATTTTGTTGCCGACTGCGGAATGAATTGCATAAGCAAAGTCAATAACCGTTGCGCCCGAGGGAAGGCTGAAAACATCGCCCTTGGGAGTGAAGCAGAAAACTTCTTCGGGAACAAGATCGGTTTTGATGGTTGAAACGATATCTTCAACATTTTCGGTGTCGCTCTGGCTTTCAAGAAGCTGCCTTATCCAGGTCAGGCGTTCTTCAAATTTTGCCGTGCCGTTGATGCCGAGCTTATATTTCCAGTGAGCCGCGATACCGTATTCAGCGGTGTGATGCATATCCCAGGTTCTTATCTGAACTTCGAAAGGAATGCCTTCTTTGCCGAGAACGGTTGTGTGGAGCGACTGATACATATTGGGCTTGGGGGTTGAGATATAATCCTTGAATCTGCCCGGGATGGGCTTGAACATATCGTGGATAACGCCCAGGCAGTTATAGCAATCGATAACCGTGTCAACGATTATACGAACCGCATAAATATCATAAATCTGGTCAAAATTCTTATTCTGCATATACATTTTGCGGTATATGCCGTGAACGGATTTGATTCTTCCGTTAACGTGAGCGCCCGAAACAACGCTCTCCATTCTTGTTTTTATTCTCTCCTGAATATCAATCAGGAATTCTGTTCTCGTGTTGCTCTGATTTTCAAGCGACTGCTCGATTTCGCGATAAGCCACGGGGTCAAGATAGCTGATTGATAAATCTTCAAGCTCTTCTTTTATGGTTCGGATACCGAGTCTGTGAGCGATGGGCGCATAGATTTCGCTTGTTTCTCTTGCGATTTCACGCCTTCTCTGCTCGGGTTTGAACATAAGGGTTCTCATATTATGAAGTCTGTCGGCAAGCTTGATGATGATAACACGGATATCTCTCGACATTGCGATGAGCATTTTGCGAACATTCTCTGCCTGCTGCTCTTCTTTGGTCTGAAGAGGAACTTTGCCGATTTTTGTTACGCCGTCAACAAGGTCGGCAATAGTTTCGCCGAATTCCTTTTTAACCTCGCTGTGGGTCATCGTTGTATCTTCAACGGTATCGTGAAGAATCGCCGCAATTATCGACGCCTGATCCATACCGAGGCTTGCAAGAATAATCGCAACGCTCAGCGGATGCATAATATAAGGCTCGCCCGAAAGGCGCAACTGACCTTCGTGAGCGCTTGCGGCGATATCATATGCTTTTTTGATATCGCAGAGTTCAGACTCCGTGCAGTTATCGCCGATAAGGCCGAGAAGTATTTCCATACTCTCCTCAGGCGATGAACCTGTACAACAGCTGTTCTTTCTGAAATCCTTCATAATTTATCCCTCACTCAATGGGTAATGTGTTTAGTAAAAAGCAACCAGATGCGGACGTTGATTTGACTCCCTCACAAGGAAGCACCCGCGGACTGACGGAGTTTCGCCGCACAACCGTCAGACAAAAGCTCTCAGCCTTTTCATTATTCCCGAATCCTCAAGATTTACCTTCGGCGGATTTTCGGGAACATAAACCGTGTCGTTTTCATCGGCGCAGAGAATGCCCATTTCAAGCATTATATCAACAAC